>NZ_JBFABB010000062.1:0-40357 GCF_040640035.1 Micromonospora sp. NPDC023633
CAGCACCTGTCCGATGATCAGCTGGTGCACCTCGGACGTGCCCTCGTAGGTGAGCACGGATTCGAGGTTGGCCGAGTGCCGAGCCCGGAGTCCCGCCCGACGAGGCGGTGCGGCTGCTCACCGACCGGCCGCTGCTCGACGACCTGAGCCTCTGCCACGGCGAGCTGGGCGTCGCCGAGGCGACCGGCGTCCTCGACGGCGGCGGGAGCGCGGCGCGGCGACATGCCGGTCTGGTCCTCGACGTCGTCGAGCGGTACGGGGCGTCCTGCGGAACCCCGGGCAGCGTGCCCACTCCGGGCCTGCTCACCGGCCTCGCCGGCATCGGGTACGGGCTGCTCCGGCTCTCCGGGGCCGGGCCGGTGCCGTCGGTGCTGCTGCTGGAGCCGACCCCTGAACCGCGCTCCTCGGGTTGAGGACCGCCGGGCGAGCGACGACGATCTCCACTGGAGCGGTCAGCTCCGGAAACGTCCCACGAAGACACCAACAGGAGGAATGACAGTTGTCCGAGAACCAGCTCTCCCCGCGTCGTGCCGACGAGATCGACCCCGCGGCGCCGATCGACGACCCGGCCGGCGCGATGTGGTTGCAGCCCGTCGTGACGTTCGGGATCCGCGCGGCCGCCCTCGCCAGCCTCGTCGTGCCCGTGGGCATGGTGATCGGCGGCCTCGTCGGTGACGGCGGCGCGGCGGCGGACGCTGCCCCTCTGACGACCTGCTGCCCCGAGCGGCCGATGTGACGTCCCGGTAGCCGCCCCGGTGAGGCGGCCCCGCCAGCACCGCGTTGGGCCGTGGCCTCCCTCCTCGGATAGCGTGCGCAGTGTGTACCGCTCCTCGAAGTTCATCGGTCGGGACGCCGAACTCCGCGCGGTGCTGGACAGCCTCGAATCGGCGCGGGCGGGGCGGGGCGGCGCGGTGTTCGTGGTCGGCGAGAGCGGCGTCGGCAAGTCCCGCCTCGCGTCGAGGGTCGCGGAACTGGCGACCGCGGCGGGCATGCGCGTCATGCGGGGCCGGGGCAGCACGATCGGCACCGCGGTGCCGCTGCGTCCCCTGACCGAGGCGCTGCTGTCGCTGCTCCGGTCCGGGCCGGTGGACCCCACCGTGCTCGGGCCGTACGGCCCGATCCTCGGCCGGCTCGTCCCCGACTGGGGCCGGCCGCCGGCCGACCAGGAGAACGCGTCCCTGGTGATCCTCGCCGAGGCCGTCCTCCGGCTGACCGGAGTGGCCGGCGCGGGGCGGGGTTGCCTGATGCTGCTCGACGACCTCCAGGACGCCGACACGGAGACGTTGACCGTGCTGGAGTACCTGATCGACAACCTCGCCCTGCAACCGACCCTGCTGCTGGGGGCGATCAGGGCGGAGCCCTGCGCGGCGTCCACCATCGCCCGGTCGGCCGCCCAACGTGGTCAGTGCACGCTCATCGAGCTGGGCCGGCTCGACGACGACGGGCTGCGGCAGATGGTCGGCGCGTGCCTCGACGCCGACCCGGAGCGGGTCCCGGCGGCCGCGCACGCCCTCGTCTCGACGGGCAGTGCCGGCAATCCCTTCCTGATCGAGGAGCTCGTCGCCGGGATGGTCGACGGCGCGCTGCTGATCGGCGGCCCGGCGGGCTGGCGGATGTCCGAGAAGCTGCCCGCCGCCCTGCCGGGCACCCTGGCGCGGGGCATGGCGCAGGGCGTCGAGCAGCTCGGCCCCCAGGTCCGGGAGCTGCTCTCGATGGGCGCGCTGCTGGGCCAGCGGTTCCCGCTGGCCGTGGTGCAGGCGGCCACCGGGCTGAGCGACCGCGACGTGCTCGACCACCTGTGCGGCGACGTCGCCGGGCGGCTGGTCACGGTGGACGACCAGCTCACCGACTGGTACGCCTTCCGGCACCGGCTCACCCGCGAGGCGCTGCTCACCCTCCTCGGCCCCGCCGACCGGGCCCGGCTCGCCCAACGGATGGCCGACGCGGTGGAGGCGGTCTTCCCCGGCCTGCCGGGCGAGTGGTGCCAGGTCTCGGCCACCCTGCACCTGGAGGCCGACAACCCGGAGGCGGCCGGCCGCCTGTTCACCGAGGCGGGCCGACGGGCGATCGCGCAGGGCGGCGCCACCACCGCCGTCGCCCTCCTCGACCGCGCGATCGGCCTGCTCGGCGAGAACCCCGTGGCACGCGCGGCCGCCCTGGAGGCCCTGCTGCACGCCTTGGCGGAGGCGGGCCTGGTCGAGCGGGCGCTCGCGTCGGTCAGCACCCTGGACCAGATCGGTGGCGTCGACCCGCGCCGGCGGGCGCAGCTGCACACCCGGCTGGCCTGGGCCGCGACGGTCGCCGGCCGCTCGGCCGAGGGGCTGGCGCAGGTGGAGCAGGCGCGGGCCCTGCTCGGCCCGGACGCCGCCGCGGAGGACACCGCGCCGGTCGACGTGGTCGCCGCCCACCTGGTGCTGGACACCGCCGGGCAGGACCAGCTCGCCACCGCCGAGGCGCTGGCCCGCCGGGCCGCCACCGTCGCCGAGACCGTCCCGCTGCCGGTGGTGGCCTGCCAGGCCTGGCAGCTCCTCGGCGCGTTGATCCGGCACCGCGATCCGGCGGAGGCGACGCGGTGCCTGGAACGCGCCCTGGCGATCGCCGCGCAGCACCGGCTGCCGATCTGGGAGATCCACGCGCTGATCCGGCTCGGCAACGACGACGCGCTGCGCGACGCGCGCCTCGACCGGCTCGAACAGGCCCGGGAGCGGGCCTCCCAGGCCGGCGCGGTGACCGCGCGCCACCAGGCGGAGGCGAGCCTCGCCCTGCACGCGGTGCTGCGGGGCGACTTCGACACCGCGGGCGCCCTCGTGCAGCAGGTGCTGGCCGCGACCACCCGGCTGAAGCTGCTGGAGACCACCCAGTACGTGCTGCTGGTCAGCGCGGTCCTCGCGGCGCACCAGGGGCGACGCCGGGAGATGGAGCACGCGCTGGCCGAGTTCCGCCGGTGGAGCGGCGACCAGGCCCTGCACGCCTCCCGCGTGCACGGACTGGCCAGGGCCTTCTGCGCGCTGCTGGAGGAGGACCGGCCCCGCGCCCTCGACGAACTGGCCCGGGCGTTCCAGGCCGAGGAGCGGAGCCCGACGGTCTTCCACCTCTCCGGCCGGCACGGCCTGCACCTGCTGCTCCAGGTCACCTCCGGCGAGGCCGGCTGGCCGGCGTACGAGGCGGTGCAGGGCGACTCGGCGAGCAGGCTGCGCTGGGATCTCCAGTTCGCGCTCTTCGCGAAGGCGGTGCTGCTCGGCCGGTCCGGTCGGCCGGAGGCGGCGACGCAGGCGGCGGCCGAGGCGATGCGGGCCGGGGCGCCGTACGCGATGGGCCGGCACCTCGCGTTGCGGCTGGTGTGCGAGTCGGCCCTCGCCGACGGCTGGGGGATGCCGGTGCAGTGGTTGCGCGCCGCCGAGGACCACTTCCACCGCAGCGACGTGCCGGCCGTGGCCAGCGCCTGCCGGGCCCTGCTGCGCCAGGCGGGCGTACGCGTGACGCAGCGCCGCTCGGGTGCGGGCGACATCCCCTCCGGGCTGCGGTCGGTGGGCGTGACGGTGCGGGAGCTCGAGGTGCTGCGGCTGCTGGTCGGGCGGCTGAGCAACCGGGAGATTGCCGGCCGGCTGCATCTCTCCCCGCGCACCGTGGAACGGCACGTGTCCAGCCTGCTCGGCAAGACGGGCCTGCCGAACCGGATCGCGCTGAGCGAGTTCGCCGCCGAGGTGGAGGACGGCTGAGCGGTGACGCGGTGCAACATTCCTGCAATCGACGAACGTTGACGTCGATGTCCGACCTCGCCGTCGGCAACACCACCGACGTGTCGCTGGGCGGCTCCACCGGCTCCGGCAACTCGTGGAACCTCGGCGGGACGTGGTCGCTGGTCAGCACGGACCCGAGCACGATCACCGGCCCCCGTACGGCGGACGGCGCCATTGCCACCTCCTCGTTCCTGCGCCCGGCCAACGGCGCGGACGTCGGCGCCCGGATCTGAGCCGCTCCGGCCGGGGTGGCCGGCGGTGGGTCCGCCGGCCACCCGACGGCCTCGCGGGATCAGCGCGTCGGCGTGACGGGCGGTCGTCCGTCGGGGCCGCCGTCCGACGCCGCGCGCTGGCAGGATGACCGGATGGACCTCGACATCGGCGCCGGGCTGCTGCACCGGCTGACGTCCTACGAGCCGGGCCGCGAGTGGGACGTGCCCGTGGACGACCCGCGCGTCCGCCACGACCTCGTCCCGAACGATCCCGGGACCCTGCCGCCGCCCATGAAGGGCTACCCGGACGGCCCTGCCGTCCTCGACCTGCCGCGCGACCTGCCCGACCCCGGCGTCTCCGCGACCGCCGTGCTGGCCGGCGTGGCGTCCCCCGCCCAGCCTCTCGACGCGGCGCAGCTCGGCCGCGTGCTCTTTTTCGGCGCCGGCGTCGTCCGCACCGCGGAGCGCAACGGCCGCCCCGTCCTCTACCGCGCCTCCGGCTCGGCGGGGGCGCGGTTCCCGCTGGAGGTCTACGCGAGCACCCGGGGCGTCGCGGGGGTGCCGGACGGCGTGCACTGGTACGACGCGCGGCGGCACGCGCTCGTCCAGGTGGCACCCGCCGCCAGCGGCGCCGTCACGACGCTCGTGGTCACGGGTGTGCCGTGGCGGACGGGGTGGCGCTACGCCGAGCGCGGGTGGCGACACCTCTACTGGGACGCCGGCACGCTGCTGTCCCAGCTGTCGGCGGCCGCCGCGAGCGCCGGCCTGTCGCCGCGGCTGCGGTCGCTCTTCCCGGACGCCACCGTGCGCGCGCTCGTCGGCGCGGACGGGGTGCACGAGTACCCGCTGGCCCTGCTCTCCCTCGGCGACGGTGAGCCGGCGATCGGGCCCACCGGGCCCGCGGTCCCCGGTGAGCTGCCGCCGGTCGAGCTGCCGCTGTGCACCACCGCCCAGCGCGCGGGCGAGCGGGACGCGCTCGGCGCGCCCTGGCCGCAGGCGCAGCCGCTGCCGACGTTCCCGCCGTCCGACCCGTTCGACGAGGTCGTCCGCCGGCGCGGCTCGCAACGGCGGATGGACTCATCCCGCACGCTGCCGCGCGCCCTGCTCGAATGGCCCCTGGCCGCGGCCCTGCGCGGCGTGCCGGTGCCGCACTGGGTCGCCGTGCACGGGGTCGACGGCGTGCCGCCCGGCCTCTACCGGTGGCCCGACCTGTCGACGCCGCTGCGCACGGGTGACCTGCGCGACGAGCTGCTCCGGGTCTGCCTGGACCAGGCGCTCGCCGGCGACGCGGCCTACGTCGTCATCGCCGCCACGCCGCTGTCGGCCCTCGACGACCGCGGCTACCGCGAGGCCCAGCTCGCCGCCGGGCTCGTCGAGGGTCGGCTGCACCTCGCGGCGTACGCCCTCGGCGCGGGCGCCTCCGGCATGACCTTCCTCGACTCGGCGGTCCCGGGGCTGCTGGGCGAGCCGGACGACCTCGCGGCGCTGCTCTTCACCTGCGTGGGCGTCCCGGAGTACCGCTCGCGCGCGGGCGGGCGACCGGGCGCCCCGGTCGAGGTCCGGCCGGTCATGCCCCGCCTCGCCGGGTCCTGACGCGGCCCGCCCGACGGGCCCGAACGGCCGGTCGGTCGGGCCGCGCGGTCGCCGCCGATCACCCGATGACCACCACCCGCGCCCATGCGGGTGGTGAGGCCGGCACGTACCCGGGACCGTCCTCGTGCGACGTTCTGGGGCTCCGGTGCCGGCGGGGGAACAGCCCGACCACCGTGCGGCAGGACGGCTGCGCGGCCGGCCAGGGCGTCTGCCCGTCGGTCAGGACCACCACGACGTCCGGGCGGGGCCGGGTCCGCAGCGCCCGGGCGAAGCCCGTACGCAGGTCCGTCCCTCCCCCGCCCACCAGCGGGATCTCCTCGGCGCGGCACAGCGGGTGCATGACCCGGGCCGCCGCGTCGCACGACAGCACGCTGACGAGGTCGCGCCGGCCGCCCACGGCGCGGGAGATCGCCGCGACCTCGAGCAGCGCGCTGCCCAGCTCGGCGTCGCTGACCGACCCGGAGGTGTCGACGACCACGCAGACCCGAGGGGGCCTGCGGCGCAGGCTCGGCAGGACGACGCCGGGCACCCCGGCGGAGCGTCGCGACGGCCGGCCGTACGTGTAGTCCTCGCCCGCGCCCGCACCCGAGGCCGCCGAGCGGATCGCCGCCCCCAGCAGGTCCCGCCACGGCTGGGGCGGGTGGAACGCCTCCTCCGCCCACCTCCGCCAGCCCTGCGGGACGTCCCCGGGACGCCCGGTGATGCCCTGCGCCACCCGGAACCGCACCGCGTCGCGTTCCTGTGCGCTGAGGCCGTGCGCGCCGTCCGCCCCCAGGTCCCACTCCCGCTCCGCCCCGTCGGCGCCGCTGCCGCAGTCCAGCCAGACCAGCCCCTGCGTACGCGGCCCGAGCCGGAACTGTCGCAGGTAGTCCTCCATCAGCTCCCCCTCGGGCAGCCCCAGGGTCGCCGGGTCGACGACGCCGTCGGGCCGGGCCAACCCGTCGCCGAACACGTCGTCGTTGATCTCGCAGTCCGCGGCGATGTTCATCCGTAGCCGCTCCCCCGGCCCGGTCAGCCCCCGTTCGCGCGCCACCCGGTCGCTGCGCCCGTGGTGGTCGCGGAGCAGGTGCGAGACCTCGTGCACCCACACCCCGGCGAGTTCCTCCACCGGGGTCCGGTCCACGAACACCGGGGAGGCGTAGCACCGCCAGTGCCGGTCCACCGCCATCGTCGGCACCAGGCGCGACTCCACCACGTGCAGGGCGAACAGCGCCGACGCCAGGTAGGGCCGGGCCCGGACGGCCTGCAGCCGGGCGGCGAAGAGCTTCTCGCGGTCCAGCGTCCCCGTGCCCGGACTCACCGGCCGCTCCCCGCGGCGGCCGCGAGCCGGGCCTGGTCGGCCCGCCGGGACACCGACACCACCCCGGCGAGCCGCTCGATCGCCGCCGGCACGTCCCAGTCCTCGCGCCGCAGGGCGGCGAGCGTGCTCGCGGGGACGACCACCAGGTCCGGGGGTCCGGTCTCCAGCGCCCGGACCAGCAGTGCCCACGCGGCGTTCCAGCGGGACCGCTCCGGGCGGCCACGGACGGCCGCCACCACGCCGTCCAGCGCGGCCTGCCGCAGGTCGCCCCGCTCGGGCAGGACGGCGGCCGCCGGGTCGGCCAACAGCATCTCGGGGTCGGGGAGGTCCATCCGGTCCATGCTGGCGAGCAGCTCCAGCCCCGCACCGTCGCCCACCGTGCCCCGCACCAGCATCGAGAGCACCTCCCGGGAGGTACCCGCCGCGGTCGCGAAGGCGACCAGGCGCAGGGTCATCTCCCAGCTGCGGGGCGAGGGCCACGGGCCGCCCCGGCGGGCCTCGTTGCCGGGCAGCCGGTGCACGAGCGCGGGGCGGACGGCCAGCAGCCCGCACACCGCGCGGCGGGCGAAGGTGACGGCCTCCGGCAACCGCTCCGGGTGCAGCCGGGGCAGTGCGGTCCGGGGCCAGGTCCCGCCCAGGCCGCGCAGCACGACCTCGTGGTCGTGGGTCCACTGGAGATGGACGAAGCGGTTGGCCAGGGGCGGGCTCAGCTCCCAGCCGTCGGCCGCCGAGGATCGCGGGTTCGCGGCGGCCACGATCCGGATGCCGGGCGGCAGCCGCAGCGCGCCCACCCGCCGTTCGAGCACGAGGCGGAGCAGGGCGGCCTGGACGGCTGGCGGTGCGGTGGACAGCTCGTCCAGGAACAGCAGCCCCCGCCCGGCCCGGACCAGGCGCACGGCCCAGTCCGGCGGGGCCATCGGGACGCCCTGCGCCGCGGGGTCGGCGCCCACGACCGGCAGTCCCGCGAAGTCGGACGGCTCGTGGACGCTGGCGACGACGGTCGTCAGCGGCAGGTCCAGCGCCTCGGCGAGCTGCGTGAGGGCGGCGGTCTTGCCGATCCCCGGCTCACCGCACAACAGCACGGGCAGGTCGGCGGCCACGGCCAGGGTCAGGGCCTCCAGCTGCGTGTCGGATCGGGGTTCGGTGGTGGTGGCGCCCAGCAGGGCGAGCAGCTCGGCGGCGACGGCGAGCTGCGAGTCGGAGGCGCGGTCGACGGGGCTGACGGTGGCAGGGCGCATGGTGATCACCTGTCGTTTCTCGTGATGGGTGAGAGGAGAGTGGCGCGGGGGCCGGAGGCCCTCGGTCAGCGGGCGATGCCGTGGCGCGGGCGCGAGCGGCGGTCGCGGGTACGGCGACGCTCCGCGGTGGCGGGGCCGGGGCCGGACCCGGCCAGTCCCGCCCGGAACAGCCCGTACGTGACCCGCCGCAGCGCGGCCGTCTCGAGTTCGTCGCGCAGCGCACCGTCGCGCAGCCGCGCGTCGGGCCCGAGCAGGGCCTCGACGACGGCGAGTGCGCCGGCGGTGTCGCCGTGGTCCAGGCGGGCCCGGACCTCGGGGAGGCACTCCGGGTGGCGGTGCGCCTCGTCGATCACCCGGAGGCAGGGCAGCGGAGTGCCGGTCAGCGCGGCCAGGAGTTCCTCCCGGCGGACCTCGGCCGGGTCGTGGTCCAGCGCGACGAGGGTCCCGTCGACCAGGCCGACGCGGTGCCAGGCTCCCCGGCAGCGCACGCGGCGCGGCTGTCCCGCCCGGTCCCGGGGCACAGTCCCCGGCGCACGGCCGGGTGCCAGCGCCGACGCGACCAGCGGATGCAGCCGGCCGGCCTCGATCAGCCCACCGCGGAGCAGTTCCAGGTCGGGCGACACCCAGGTCGCGGCGTCGGGCAGCACCGGCGTGGGCTGGCGCGTGCCGGCGCGGCGTCGCGAGGCCGACGACGCGATCCGCGCCTCGGGCGGTCCGGTGCCGTTCCCGGCCGACGCCACCTCCAGGAGCAGGTGACGTCCCGCCCCGACCCGTACGGCGACCGTGCCACCGGCCCGCCCCTCGGCGCGGAGCAGGAGGGCCGCCTCGGCGGGCCACCTCGGCACCGCCCAACCCTCCCGCCGGCCGACCGTCCCCGGTGGATCCGGTGCGGCGGCGGGGCCGTCCCCGGGTGGTCGATCCGCCCCGGACCGGATCCGCAGCTCACCGGCCCGCCGGGCGTCCCAGAGGTGGCGGTGCAGGTCGAGGCGGAACCGGCGATCGGGGTGCGGGTGCGGGTGGCGACGGAGGCCCGAACCGGACCGGGCCCCGTCCCACAGCGCCAGGCTGAACCGCTGACCGGCGTCCGCCCAGGCCGGTGGCGTCCGGGCCACGAGGTGCACCGCGTCGCCACGGCGTCCGTCCCGGTCGTAGCGGGCCAGGGCGACGGTCAGGCCGGGGCGCAGCAGCCCGTCGGGCGCGATCCTCGGCAGGTGCCAGCGCAGCAGGTCGGGTGCCAGGTGGCGGAGGTCGGCACGGAGCTGGTCGGCGAGTTCCCGGCCATGGGTACGGGCCACGGAGCGCAGGTCGACGTCGGCGTCGACGCGGGCGGCGGCGCACGCACCGGCCCAGTCCCCGACGGCCCGACGGGCGGTGGCAACCTCGATCATGGACGGCGGCACGGCGAACTCGCGCACGCGCAGCCAGAAGGACGAACGGAAGTCCGGATTCCCAGGTTGAGAGCGCATCAGCACTCACCTTGCGAGAACCGGGCCCCCAATCTGGTGAGAGAAGAAGTCGTCATCGCCGGGGAGCATACCGCCGCGGGCACCGGCCCGCCAGGCCCCCACCCGGCCCCGACGGGCGTCCTCCGCGGGCCCGGCACCGCCCGGAATGAAGGTTTCCGCCAACACACCGCACCATAACGGAAGCCATTTACATCAGCGTGCGTCGCGGTGTACGGTACCGCCACCCGTCGACTCTCATCGATGTTGACGAATATCCTGAGAGGTGCAGATGACTGCTCGGCTCATCTCGCAACGCAGGCGTGGGCTGCTCAGCGCCGCGCTGGCCGCGACTGTGGTCCTGTCTGCCGGATCAGCCCTGGCCGCCGCGCCGGTGTCCGCCGCGCCGGACGGGGGCCCACCGGCGGCCGGCCGGTTGGCCGCGGCCTTCGACACCGCCGCCGGCCGGTACGACGTCCCCCGCGACCTGCTCGTCGCCCTCGGCTACGCCGAGACCCGCCTGGACGGGCACGGCGGCGCACCGAGCGCGGCGGGCGGCTACGGCATGATGCACCTCGTCAGCAACCCCAAGCTGCGCACCCTGGACGAGGCGGCCACGCTGACCGGGCTCAGCCGTGGCGCGCTGCGCGCCGACGCCGCCGCGAACATCACCGGGGCGGCTGCCGTCCTGCGCTCCTACGCCGACCAGGCCGGCCTGGACGCGGCCGAGCGCGACGACGTCGACGAGTGGTACGCCCCGATCGCCCGCTACGGCGGGGCGGCCAGCCCGTCGCTCGCCCGGCTCTACGCGGATGCCGTCTACGACCTGCTCACAACCGGCTTCGACACCGGCCATGCCGAGGTGGCGCGGGTTCCCGCCCGCCAGGTGGCACCCAAGCGTGACCTGCCGGGCGGCGCGTCGGACGAGGCCGGGATCCTCAGCACCGACTACGGGCCCGCCGCGTGGGCGCCGGCGAGCACCAGCAACTACACCGTCGCGAACCGGCCCAGCAGTCACCCGGTCCGGTACGTCGTCATCCACGTGACGCAGGGCAGCTACGCCGGCTCGATCAGCTGGTTCCAGAACCCGGCCGCGAAGGCCAGCGCGCACTACACCTTCCGCTCCTCCGACGGGGCGGTCACCCAGTCGGTGCGGGAGAAGGACATCGCCTGGCACGCCGGCAACTGGACGTACAACACCCAGTCCATCGGCATCGAGCACGAGGGGTACGTCGACAACGCGGCCTGGTTCACCGACGCGATGTACCGGGCGTCCGCGACGCTCACCCGCAGCCTCGCCAACAAGTACGGCATCCCGAAGGACCGGGCGCACATCATCGGTCACCACGAGGTTCCCGGGGCCACCCACACCGACCCGGGTCCGAACTGGAACTGGGCCTACTACATGCAGCTGGTGAACCAGCAGACCGGCGTCGGCTCCGGCACGGTGAACACCGAGGGGGTGAGCCTCAACGTGCGCTCCGGGCCCGGTACCGGCTACAGCGTGGTGGGTTCCGTCGCCGACGGCGCGACCGTCAGCATCTACTGCCAGGCCGTCGGCACCACGGTGACCGGCACCTACGGCACGTCCAACATCTGGGACCGGATCGGCACCAACCGGTACGTCTCGGACGCCTTCGTCCTGACCGGCCACGACGGTTTCATCCCCGGCGTGCCGCGCTGCTGATCCCCTGAGCCGATCCCGTCCGTCCGCCGGGCCGGCGTACGGACGGGGTCGGCGTCAGCACCCCGCGACGGCCCTATCGCCGCCCGAGGGGAGGAAGGTCCGTGGCGGCACAGGCCTTCCGGTCGACGGCACAGTCGAGGCGGGCGATGCCGTCAGGGTTCCAGACGTACTGCACCGCGTAGTCGTCGGGCCTGCCGGCGAACCCGGTCATCCGGAACGGCGCGCGGTCGACCGGCGGGACGACCACCTCGTGCTGGTTCCCCCGGTACCGCAGCTTCAGGTGCAGGCGCCAGGCGCACTCGCAGCGGGTGGTCCGCGACATGACGGTGCCCACCCAGACCTCGCCCCGGGCCAGCGTGACGCGCTTGGCGGCGAAGTAGGGCGTACCGCTCCCGGCCGCCGCCGCCACCGGGATGGCCGCGTCGAGGTTCACCTCCATCGCGCCGTTCTCCGCGTCCCCCTGCGGGGGTATGGCGAACAGGGTGCCGGTCCGCACCGGGTCGCGCGCCACGACCTCCACGGTCATGTCGACGACCGCGATGCCGGCGCTGCGTCGGCCCTCCAGAGTGAGCTTCGTCGCGGAGTGACCGGCCGCCACGAACCGGGAGTCCCGCAGCGGGTCCGGAGGCTCCGCGGCGACCGCCCCGGCGGCAGCCAGGAAGACACCACCTTCCGAGGGCCCGATCTCGGTGTCGACCTGGACCAGCGGCGCGCCGAGCACGTCCAGCACGCGATCGGAGACGTACGGGATCACACCGGGGACGACGGTGGCGATGGCGGTCGTCGCCACCAGCACGGCCAGGGCCTTGGTCCCCCGGGACAGCTGCGCCCAGCCCGTCGCCTTCTCGTCCTCGCCCGCCGGCTGGGTCGTGCTCTCGGGGGCAGCGGCTGGTCGGCTCGGACGCCGGTTGCGACGGGTACCGGATCGCGATCTGGTCATCGTGGTCCCCGTTCCAGGGTGGGCGGCTCGGCCGCCGGCAGGTCCGATTCGGTCGGCTGTTCCTCTGCCGGCGCCGCCGTCGGCGGGTCCGAGGTGGCGGAGAGGGCCGCGGCCGCCGCCAGCAGGGCGGCCACGAGAACGTCGTTCGGCATGCCGGCCCCGGGCGCCGCGTTTCCGGTGGGCACGGGGCCAGCCGCGACCGGCCGGCCGGCTCGGGACGGGCGGGTGGGCATGAGGGCGAGGCTGACCGCGACGGCGACCATCGTCAGGATGCCGAGCCCGTGGCCGACACCCGACGCAAGGGCGCCGTGGCCGGCCTGGTGAGCCGTCGGGTGCAGCGGTCGCCACAGCAACAGGTATCCCAGCATCAGGCCCACGGTGACCGCGACCGCCACCGTCAACCCGGTACGCCGCAGCCATCGTGCCGCGCCGGGCGCGAGCAGCGCGAGCACGGTGAGCACCAGGCAGGCGACCAGGCCGGCGCGGTAGGCGGCGATCCACAGCTGGACGTCGCCGCGGTCGGGGCCGAGCGGGTCGAGGTCGGTCGAGCCGTCGAGCGCCGGGACGAGCCGGTACCAGGGCGACACCGCGGCGGCGACCGCTCCGACGACAGCGAGCACGACGCTGGCCGGGAAGGCGATTCCGCGCGCCCTCCGGAGCATTGTGCCGGTGTCGGCCGGGAGGTCGAGAAGCTCGAGTTCCTGTCGCGACCGGCTGGAACCGCCCAGCCCGCACGCCACCAGGCTCAGGCCCACGGCGTAGAGCAGGCAGCCCGTCGACGGGAGCACGCCGCCCACGGTCACCCGCTCCGGCAGGTAGGTGGCCGACTCTCGCACGAGGAGGGTCGTTCCCTTGACGAGGTGGACGGTCAGGAAGAGAGCAGTCACCGCCCCGGCGGCCGCGACCGTCGAGTAGGGAAACCAGAGGTACGACGACAGCCGGCCGACCGACCCGAAACTGAGCGCGACGCCGACTCCGACGACGATCAGCACGAGAGCCGCCATCGGCGCCGCGAAGGGATGGAGATCGGAGAGCAGTGCGACGTATCCGGAGCCGCCCCTCGAAGCCGGCGTGACGGCTGCCCACGGCAGCGTGAGGCCGGCCAGCGCGAGCGCACCGCCCGTGGCCGCGAGGACCAGCCCGCCGACCCAGAGGGCGTCGACGCCGCCCGCCGCAGACGGCCTGGGCCGGCCGGGATCGGCCGGAAGCGCTGCGGACGGCAAGCCATCGGTGGCCCGGCCACTCATGCCCTCACCCCCCGACGGACAGCACCGGAACGGATCCTATCGATGACGGGCATCCGGTCGGCCGGTGCACCGGCCGACTCAGTGACCAGCGCCGTCCGAGGGCACGCAAGTGCGACGCGGTCAGTCCCACCTGTCCTGGTTGAGGAAGCGGGCGAAGCCGCGCCACGAGTTGGGTCCCATCACCCCGTCGATCGGGCCGGTGTAGCCGTGACCGGAGGCGAGGCGCTGCACGGCGCGCCAGGTGTTCGGGCCGGGCTGACCGTCGATGGGGCCGGTGTAGCCGTAGGCCCGCATCGCCCGCTGGAGGGCCGCGTAGGTGTTTGGCCCGGGCACGCCGTCGATGGGGCCGGTGTAGCCGGCGGTGAGCCGCAACCAGTTCTGCATCCGCTGGTAGCAGACGGTGCCGGGGATGCCGTCGTACTCGGTCTGGGTCTTGGGCAGGCCGCCGGGCGCGGGCTGTTGCCCGATGTACGCCAGCGGGTTGATGCGTACGCCGGCCGGGTCGATCATGTGCCAGTGGACGTGCGGCCCGGTGGACGAGCCCGAGCCCGGCGCGCCGGCCGCGCCGCCGGAGAGACCGACGACGGTGCCGCTGGACACGGCCGCGCCGTTGCCGAGCAGAAACTGCGACAGGTGCATGTACTGGCTGCGGTACCCGTCGGCGTGGTGGATGGTGACCGTGTGCCCGCCCGTGCCGTTGTACGGGATGTTCTGGACGGTGCCCGCGCCGCAGGCGGGCAGGCGGGTGCCGACCGGCATGCCGAAGTCGACCCCGCCGAGCGAACCCCGGTTCAGGTGGTCCTGCCAGGTGCCGGTGACGGGGTACGCGGCGAACGGGTGGTAGATCGCGGGCGCGGCGAAGGCGCGGCCGGGGACGGCCAGCCCGGCCAGGGCGCCCGCGCCGAGGGCGGCGCCGAGCAGCAGCGCGCGGCGGTCCACGCCGGCGACCGCCCGACCGTCGCCACAGCATCCGGGTGGGTCGAGCTGGTCCATCACGTGCTCCCTGCTGGTCGGTCTGCGCTGGTCGAGGCAGTGACAATACATAGCCACAGGTCAATCTGTCGACCGCGTCGCCGAACGTGTGCCGGCGCCCCCGCCGGATCGCTCAGCCGCCCGGGCAGCGGTTGTCACCGCCGCTGTGCTCCTGGCAGGTCGTCGGCGCCGGGACGGGCGCAGCCGGCGGCCTGAGCGTCCGGGCGGCGTCCGCGACCGCCGGCGTGAGCGCCGCCGCGATCACGACGGCCAGGAACAGGTAGACCAGTGCGGTGCGGGGGTACCGGCAGCCGAACGCCACCAGCGCGATGACGGCCGGCCCGCCCGCCGCCGCCGCGGCGAGCAGCAGCAGCGCCCGGGCGGAGCGGCGCCCGATCTCCGCCGCCCGTCCGCCCCCGTTCGAGTGGTGGTCGGCCCACCCCTCCATGCCGAGGGTGAAACACCACCACAGCAACGCCAGGGAGGTCACCACCCAGAGCACCGTCAGGAGCACGACGGCGTACCGGGGTCGGGCGGCGGGGGTCGACGACGTCATGCCGTACAGCCTGGCCGAGCCGGAGCCGTGGGACGTGAGCCCGGGTACTCACCGCACCCACCGGCCCGGCGGCCCGCCGGGGCGGTCGCGAGGGCGACCGCCCCGGCGGGCGTGGCCACGTCAGCGACGGGCCGGGCGGGGCGGTCCGCTCACCACCCGCGGCACTGGCCGGAGGCCGGGCCGCCGACCGTGTTGGCCACCCCGTCGTCCACCGGCGGCGGTTGGTTGCCCACGCACCGCAGCGGCCCGTCGATCCGGTTGCCGGAGACCACGACCGGCGTGTCGCCGGTGCGGCTGTCGACCACGCTGACCGGGCCGGTCACCCGCGTGCCGGCGATCAGGACCCGGCCGGTGACGCCGGTGACCGAGAGCGGGCCGTCGACCCTGCTGCCCGTCAGCTCCACCACCGTCGCCCCGGTGGCGGTCACCGGCCCGTCGACGCTGGCGTCGAGCGCGAACAGCCCCGCGCCCTTCTCGACGCTCACCGGTCCGGACACCGCGGCGCCCGGCGCGAGGCAGACCACCCCGGCGCGGACCGACAGCGGGCCCCGGTGCTCGCCGCTCACCACCTGGCCGCAGGTCTGGTCGGTGACCTGGAGCGTCACCGGCAGCGTCACCAGCGGGTTGGTTGGGTCGTCGCTGGTGACGCAGAGCTGGGCCCGGTACGTCCCGGCGGCCAGCCCGGTGCTGTCCATGGAGATCGTCACCTCGGTGGCCTTGCCGGCACCGGTGCCGGCCGCCGTGCGCGACGCCGTCAGCCACGGCACCTCGTCGGGCGTCACGCACGGCTGGAGGTCCGGCAGCCGTACGTGGGTGACGAACCGGGCCGCCCCCTTGTCGTTCTCGACCTCGACCACGCGGCCGGACCGGTCGATCTCCTGGACCCCCTTCGAGCTGGTGGTCAGGATGTTGCCGTTGCCGAGGGGGTGGACGCCCTGGTAGCCGGATCCGCCGGGCGGCGCGTAGACGCCGACCAGCTTGCCGGTCCGGTCCATCTCCCAGACCCCGGCGGTGGAGCCGCTGCCCCAGCTCGCCGCGAGCACGTTGCCGTTCGGCAGCTCCGCCAGCTGGCCGGGCCAGCTCAGCCCCTCGAAGAAGCGGGCGTTCGCGCGGGAGCCGTCCCTGCTGAAGCTGTGGATGGCGTCGCTGTCGCTGGCGGAGACGAGCATGTCGTCGCCGCGGAACAGGATTCCCCACGGTCCCTTGAGCCCGTCCGTCCCCGGGGCGACGATCGTGCCCAGGTACCTGCCCTCGGCGTCGAACTCGACCACGGAGTGCGCGTTGGCCTGGGTCGCCACCGTCGCGAGGACGGTGCCGCGCGGCGAGAGCGCGATGCCCCGGACGTTGGTCATGATCGCCGGATCCCGTACGCCGGAGGCCGGCGCGAAGACCCGGCGGAAGCGGCCGTCCAGCCCGTACTCCGTGATCACCGAGTTGACCTGGTCGGACATGAGGAAGCCGCTGCCGTCCGGCTTGGCGATGACCTGGAACGGCGTGTACAGGCTGGTCGACGGGTCGAACGCGGTGTGCGGGACGAACTGCGGATCGATCAGCTTCCCGGAGTGCGGGTCGAACGCCATCACCCCACGGGTGGCGCTGGCCGAGTTGGGGATCAGCAGGACGCCGTCGCGCAGGAGCCGGATCCGCTCGTCGTCCGGGCCGGCGTCCGGGTCGTCGAGCCGCCAGTCCAGCACCCCGTGCGCGGTGTTGCGTACGGCGAACGACTGGCTGGTGACCATCCCGGCCGGCTGCCGGGCGGAGAGCGACCGGGGCGCCACCTCGATCCTCGGTACCGGCACCACCGTGAGCTCCAACGCGATCCGCGCCGACGGCTGGTCCGGGTCGTTGCTGGCCAGGCAGAGGTTGGCGCGGAACACGCCACCGTCGTTGAGGCCGGTCGAGTCGAGGGTGATCCGGACGTCCTGCTTCGTGAACGCGGCCAGCGTGCCCTGCGCCGGCGTCACCTTCACCCACGTCGGCCAGGAGCAGTCGGCACCGTCACCGGTGGCCCGCCAGGTGAGCTCGGCCCCGCCGGCGTTGCCCACCGTGACGGTGTGGCTCTCGGCCTGCGCGACGTCCAGGCTGGAACTGAGTGCCGCCTTGTCGACGGTCAGCTCCGGGGCCGCGGGCAGGACGGCGACCGGGAGGTGGGCCGGGGCGACCGGCGGCCCGTCGGGCGCGTGCCGGGCGTCGGTGGTCAGCTCGATCGCCCCGAAGAGCCAGTTCTTGCGGGGCGTCCCGGTGACGTCGAGGGTGACGGTCAACTCCTGGCTCGCGCCGGGCGCCAGCGTGAACCGCGTCGGCGCCACCGTGAGCCGCGCCCCGTCGGGCGCCCGCGCCGCCACCTGGTAGGTCGCGTCCACCTTGGCCACGCTCGACACCGTCCGGGTGAAGGTGCAGACCTTCAGGCAGTGGTGTTCGACGACCGCCGGCAGGTTCAGCGTCTGCGGGTCGCCGCCGGCCTCGGGGTCGGCCGCGACGAAGTTCGCGGCGGTCTCGTCGAGCACGAGGCCGGTCCGGCCCGCCCTGTCCACGTTGATCCGGCCGGAGCCGATGTCGAACGCGTCGGCCGGCGTGGCGCCGTCCTCCTTGACCACGCCGTCGCGGTCCGCGGTGAGCGCCAGCGCGGACCGGATCCGCGTCGGCGACCAGTCCGGGTGCAGCGCCGCCAGCAGCGCGCCGGCGCCGGCGACGTGCGGCGACGCCATGGACGTGCCCTGCATGAAGGCGTACGGCGCCGGGTTGTCCTTCGTGCCCATCGTGGCGGCGAGGATGTTGCGGCCCGGGGCGGCGACGGTGGGCGCGAGCATGTCGAACCTGCTCGGGCCGCGCGAGCTGAAGTCCGCCACCACGTCGGTCCAGTCCCCGTCGCGCAGCACCTCGCTCCCGGCGCCCACGTGCACGGTGACGGGTCCGTCGGTGGCGGCCAGGTGGGCGCGCAGCCGCTGCCCGTCGGCGAGGCCGATCATCACGGCGGGGACGGGGCTGCCGGTGAGCGCGCCCATGGTCAGCGGCGGGCCGCCGTACTGGGTGTGCACGACGACGCCGGTCGCGCCGGCGGTGGCGGCGTTCTTCACCTTGACGGAGAAGTCGCAGCCGCCTCGGGGGATCAGGGCGACACGAGCGGTGAACGCGTCCTTCGGGAAGGGCGCGCAGCCCTGCTCGTTGGCCGGGTCGGCGGTGCCCGCGTACCGGATCTCCCCACTGATGGGCGGGCTCGGCGAGCCCTCCCCCAGCACGGCGGCGATGTTGGTGAGCGCCGCGGGCGCAGGCGCCGGGGCCGTCACGTCGAGCCGGTGGGCGACGACCCGCTCGTGGCTGACCGCGGCGACGGACATGTTCCACGGCGCGGTCTTCGCGACGGTGCTGGGGCCCGGGCCGCTGTTGCCGGCGGAGGCGGCGACGAAGATGCCCGCCGAGTACGCCTCGAGGAACGCCTGGTCGACGACGTCGTTCCAGGGGTCGTCGCGCCCGGAGATCGAGTAGTTGAGGACGTCGACGCCGTCGGCGATCGCCTGGTCCACCGCGGCGACCGTCGCCGAGGAGAGGCAGCCGATGCTCATGCACACCTTGTAGGAGATGACGTTGGCGCGGGGCGCGACCCCGGAGACGGTGAGCTTGTGCGTGCTGGCGCCGACGGTGACGGTCGCCTCGTGCCGGTTGCCGGCGGCGGTCGAGGCGGTGTGGCTGCCGTGCCCGTTGTCGTCCCGGGCGTCGGTGCCGACCATCGCCCAGGCGCCGATCAGCTTGTCGTTGCAGATCGGCCTGTGCTGCGGGTGGGTCGGGGCGCAGACGCCGACGTACCTGCCCTCGCCGAACGGGTTGGTGTGCCGGTAGCCGTCACCGTCCACGGCGGCGAACGACGGGTGGTCGGGGTTGATGCCGGAGTCCAGGATGCCGACGGTCACGCCCTCGCCGCGGGTCGCCACCTCCGCCGCCGTCCGGCCCTCCCAGGCGGCGGCCGACCGGATCAGGGCGTTGCTGGTGTCGGTCTCCAGGGTCAGGGTCTCGTCCGGCACGACCGCGCTGACGCCCGGCAGGCCGGACAACTTCGCCGCCTCGTCCGCGCTGACCGCGACCGCCAGGCCGTTGACCACGTTCCGGTAGGTGTGGGCGACCCGCACGGAGCGCCCCAGGGCGGCCTCCATCTCGTCCACCAGGGTGTCCTGCCGCTGCGCCAGTTCCCTGGCGTAGCGGGTGCTCACCGCGGACCGGGTGTCGATCCTGCCGGCGCGCGCCCTGGTGCCCCGCGTGGCGGCCACCAACGACGGCTTGTCCATCTTGACCAGCCAGAGCCCGCTCGCCGGCTGCGGCTGGCCGGACGCCGGTCGAGGCGGCGCCTCGGGCGCCTGCCGGCTGGCCGGCAGCGGTGCGCGGGAGGGCGCCGCGGCGGCGGGCACGGGGGCGGCGGCGAGCAGCATGGTGCTCGCCGCGGCCGCCGCGACCAGGCGGGCCGGTGTCCGCCAACGGGAGGGGAACGTTCTTCGGGCAGGCTGTGCCACGGTGAGCTCCTAGGTCACTTCAGCGGCGCGATGGGGGGCCCGCTGCCTCGCCAGAGCCGGGGAGTGCTCGGTGCGGCTGGGTGCGATCGTGTGAAACCTAGGTGATCACGAGGACCGAGGCAATGGTGTAAGTCGATCCGTGCACCTCACCGGGGCCGCCGGCCGCTCGTGAGGAACGCCTCTGCCCGGCTGTCGGCTCGTCGGCGTCCGGGTCGTTCGTCACGTGCCCCGACGCGCCGGACGTCGCGCGGGAGAGGACATCGCCTCGAGCTGTCGCATCTTGAAGCGGAAGTCCGCCAGGTCACTGTCGTGGAACCGCCAGAAAAACCAGGACGGCATCCGTGGCTGCTGCCGTCGGATGTGGAACAGCACGTCCTGGATCTGCCGGGCGAACCCTACGAACTCCGGCCCGGACACCGCCGGCGGGGAGCCCGCGTCCGCGCTGACGGCCCGCAGCAGGCCGAGGACGCGGGTGCGCTCGTCGGTGTTCGACATCTGCGCCCGGTAGGTGTCCACGCACAGCAGCAACAGGCCCAGCGACGGGATCAGCCACCCGCTGATCAGCTGGACGACCGTGCTGCCCTCGGCGATGGCCAGCAGGACTCCGACCGCGCACCAGAGCACCACCACGGCGATCATGAGGTGGGCGAAGCGGCGACGCACCCGCGAGCCCCAGGCGAGGTTCTGCTCCAGACAGAACAGGACGTCGAGGGGTGCGGGAAGCGCCGCGACGAGGTAGTAGTCGCGCAGTCGTTCCTCCCGGCCGCGGAACCGGCGGCTGAGCCGACTCACCTCGTCCTCGGACAGCCGGTCACCGACCGCCACCTGGTTCCACGGCAGACCGAACAGCCTGACGTCGAACATCTCCTGCAGGGTGGCGCTCGTCCGCAGGTGCCGGCCCGCCCACGGAACGATCGCCGTCGCGTAGACCACCGCCCATGCCGCGCCGACGAGCGCCACCGGCGCGGCGGCGGCCGGGAACGCCACGGTCAGCAGGCCCAGGGCGGCGACCACCGCCGAGAGCACGAGGCTCAGCGCCTGCGCGTGCTGGGTGCTCCGATGGACCACCGCGATGGCGCGGAGCAGGGTCAGAGACGGCTCGTCGTTCTGCCGTCGCGCGATCGGCCGAGAGACCGACACCTGCCCTCCCCGGAGCCCGACACCGCCTGCGATCTCTGATCCGGCGCGCCAGCGCCGGTCGACGATGAGCCGGGCTCGACGAGCCCCGCACCCATCGCGACCGTCACGGTACCGTCTGTGTGCGAGGGTTGTACATCGTCGCCGTGCGCCGCCGTCGTCGTCCGCGCGGTCGCCGCGTCCGTCGCCCGCGCGCTCAGCCGGCGGGCTTCCGGCACGGCCTCATTGCCGGGTCAGGTCGGCCAGCCAGCGGTCCAGGGCCGCCGGGGAGCGGAACAGCAGCACCGGCGGGCCGGCCGGGTCGGCCTGCCAGGCGCGCATCCGCCGCCGGGCCCGGCCGAACGCGGTGACGTGCCACACCAGGATCGAGTCCCGGGACAGCACGCTGCCCAGCGACTCGCGGTTGCCGTTGCAGATCTCCTCGCCGCTCAGCAGCCGGTGCACGGTGCGCCGCAGCAACCGCCAGAAGGAGAGCCAGCGCGGATAGTCCAGGCCGACGACCAGGTCGGCGTGGGCCAGCACCACGTCCCGCCACCCGTGGTACGCCCCGTCCAGGATCCAGCGGTCGCGCCGGCAGATCGCCTCGATCCGGCTGCGCTGCTCCGCGACCGGCACCTCGACCCAGCCGGGCTGCCACAGCAGGTCGTCGACCGGATACCACGGCAGCCCGAGCCGCTCGGCCAGCCGTGCCGCCAGGGTGGACTTGCCGGCGCCGTACACCGCGTAGACGAGGATGCGGGCCGGTGCGGTCATCGCGGCAGCGTACGCCGTCGGCCGGTCAGGTGCCGCGGCGCGATCCCGCCGCGCGCCCGGTCGTCGCCGCGATCCACCGGCACGTGGCCGCTCGGCGGGCCGCGACCGGGCAGCGGGACCCGGGTCATACACTCACCCCCTGGTCACGCGGCGGAGGCGGTCGACGTCAGGGGCCGGCGTGCCACCGGAGCGGGGGCGGCCGGGGGCCGGTCACCGGCGCCCGACGTGGCGCCCGGTCGGCCAGGAGTGGGTCGCCGGCTCGCGGACCGGCACCGGTGCGCCAGAGGGGCGGGCCGGCATCGAAGGGACTGCTGGTGGGGCGACGAGGCAACGGGACCCGGCGGCTGCGGGTCGCGGCGGGGACGGTCGTCGTCCTGGCCGCCACGATGGCCCCCGGTGCGGCCGTGGCCGATCCGTCACCCGCTCCGGTCCCCGGGACGCCGGTGTGCGAGGTGCGTGGTGGCCGGCTGAGCGAGATCTCCGGGATGGCCGCCACGGACCGCGGGTTCGTCATGGTCAACGACGGGGCGGACGACGAGGCCCGCCGCCGGATCTTCTTCCTGGACGACCGGTGCGCCGTCGTACGGACGGTGTCCTATCCGTCCCGTCCGCGCGACACCGAGGATCTCGCCGTCGGCGCGGACGGCACGGTCTGGGTGGCGGACATCGGGGACAACGACCGCTCCCGGCAGACGATCGCGGTGTGGAAGCTCCCGCCGGGTGCGGACCGGCCGGTGTTGTACCGCATGGCGTACCCGGACGGCCCGCACGACGCCGAGGCCCTGCTCGTGACCGGCGACGACCGTCCGGTGGTGGTGACCAAGTACTCGGCCAACCTGTACGCCCCGAGCGCGGCCCTGCGCCCGGGCACGACGGCCCCGCTGGTGAAGGTGGGGCAGGTCCGGCTGCCCGCCTCCACGACGAGCAACCCGTTCGGGGCGCTCGGCCGGACGGCGGTCACCGGCGGCGCCACCGCACCGGACGGCCGCAGGGTGGTCCTGCGCACCTACGCCGACGCGTACGAGTTCGACGTCGCCGACGGCGACGTGGTCGCCGCGCTGACCGGCGGGACCCCCCGGGTCGTCGCGCTGCCCGACGAGCCGCAGGGCGAGTCGGTCACCTACGACCGCGACGGGCGGTCCCTGCTCACCGTCTCCGAGACCGCCGGCCGGCCGCCGGGAACGATGCCCCGGATCCTGCGCTACCCACTGCCGGCGGCCGTGTCGTCCCCCGCGCCGACCGCCACGCCCGGTCCGACGACCCCCGCCGCCGGCGCCGGGGCCGCCCGCTCCGGCGGCGGGCCCTACCTGGTGGTGGCGGGAGCACTCGGGCTGGCTCTGATCGCCGTGGGGCTGGTCGCGCTGGCCCGGGCGCGGCGCGCCAGGTCGCGCTGACCCGCCCGCCGCGCGCCGGGTCGCGCCCGCCGTCCGGGCTGCCGAGGACGCGCGCCGGGTCAGGCACCGTCCCCAGGTGACGGACCCGCGGCGTGGAGTCCGGTGAGCAGGGCGGCCAGCAGGTCGCTGCGCGCACCGATGCCGGCAGCCGAGACCCACTCCTGCCGGGCGTGCGCGCCTCCACCGGGCGGGGCGAGCCCGTCGATGGTGGGACGGCCGAGCGCACCCGTCGTGTTGGTGTCGGCGGCACCGTCCGCCGGGCGGCCGGCGAGGCGCTGACCGAGGCCGGCGGCGATGCCCACGACACGGTCGAGCAGGTGCGCCCCCGCCTCGTCCGGCCGCCAGGTGGGCCGGTGCGAGAGCAGCCGGGTGGCCAGCCGGGCGCGATCGCGCACCGGTCGCAGCGACTGCAGGCCGGTGAGGACGGCGTCCTCGTTCTCGGGGTCGGTGAAGCGCAACCCGAGTTCGGCGTGGGCCTCGCCGGCGACCACGTTGGTCCGCCCTCCGCCCGCGACGGTGCCGGCGTTGAGCAGGACCGGCCGGTCCGCGACGAGTGCGCGGACCCGCACGAGCTGGTCGACGAGCTCGTCGATGGCGTTGACGCCGGCGTCGGGGTCGAGCGCGGCGTGTGCCTCGACCCCGGTGACCTCGATGCGGACCCGGGTGCTGCCGCGCCGGCCGGTCTTGAGGTCGCCGCCGGGGTGCGGCGGTTCCAGGCCGAGCACCGCGCGGGCCCGCGCCGCCTCGGCCCGGACCAGGTCGGTGGCGGTGGGCGAGCCGGTCTCCTCGTCGGCGACGACGATGACCCTGATCTCGGGGTGCGGGGCGCCCTGCCGGGCGACGCGGGCCGCCGCCGCGAGCAGGGCGACGATCCCGGCCTTCGTGTCGTACACGCCCGGGCCACGGACGGTGTCCCCCTCGACGGACCACGGCATGGTGGACAACGTGCCGACCGGCCAGACGGTGTCGTAGTGGGTCAGCAGCAGCACCGGGTCGCCCGGGACCCCCCGCGCCGGAAGGGTCCAGACCAGATGGTCGCCGCCGGGGTGCGACTCCCGGGCGGTGTCGAAGCCGGCGTGGGCGGCGTCCGCGTCGAGCACGTCGGCCAGCGCGGCCAGGGCCCGGCGGTCGCCGGTCGGTGACTCGTGCAGCGTGTAGCGGTGCAGCGCGGCGAGCGCGGCATTGAGATCAAGCGATGAGTACGACACATATGGACACTATGTTCGACCCAAGGCCTTGTCAACGAGCGCATTGTGCGGCAGCCTGAGAGACATACGATCGCTATCTTTTTAAGGAGTGAGGTCGATGGTCGGTGACACCCGCAGGATCGTGGCGCGTGACCTCGCCGGGCTCGCCGAGTGGACGGCGGCATCGGCGCTCTACCGGGCCGTCTTCGGTTACGAGGGCCCCGAGCACGCCGTCAGCCCCCGCCTCCTGGCCGCGCTGCGCGAGAACGCCGGGACCGCGGTCGGCGCGTTCGACGAGGACGGCTTGCTCGTCGGCTTCTGCTACGGCTTCACGGGAGTCGAGCACGGCGAGCTCTACCACTACTCGCAGGCCGCGGTCGTCGACGCGCGGGCGCAGGGCCGCGGCGTCGGCCGCCTGCTCAAGCACGCCCAGGCCGACGCCGCACGGCGCGCGGGCGCGCACACGATGCGGTGGACCTTCGACCCGTACGCGCTGCGCAACGCCCACTTCAACCTGAACGTGCTGGGCGCCGTCGGGATCCGGTTCCTGCCCGACTTCTACGACGACGGCGGCAGCGACCGGGTCCTGGTCCGGTGGGACCTCGACCGGGTCGGGGGCGCCACCCCGACGCCCTCGCCCGCACCCGGGCACGCGGCCGTGGACTCGCCCGCCGACGACCGTACCGCCGCGCCGGGGCCCGACGACCGCGCGCGTCTGCGCCGGGAGCTGGCCGGCCGGTTCGCCGCGGGCGGGCGGCTCGTCGGCGTCACGCGGCGGGCGGACACCCCCGGCCGCGTCAGCTACCTGTTCGAACGGGACGAGGCATGACCACGACGAGATCGACGCCCGCGGAGCGCTTCGACCGCAACGTGCAGCGCAGGTCGGCGCAGGTGCTCAAGCAGCGGGTCCTGGAGCAGCAACGCGCCGAGTTCGCCAGGGCGCTGGCGTGGGCCGCCGAGCAGGACGCGATCGAACGGGCCGCGGCACTCATCGTGTCGGCCCGGCGCCGGTACCTGCTCGGCCACGGCAAGTCCCTCGGCTTCGCGTCCCTGCTCGCCGCCGACCTCAGCGCCGGGCTCTCCGGCGTTCACCTCGTCGACGGCGCGGCGCTGCGCTCCCTCGACGTGCTCAGCGACATCCGGCAGGGCGACCTGCTCGTGGCCGTCTGCATGGCGCGCTACCGGCGCGAGACCATCGACGTCGCCTCCGCGTACGTGCGCCACGGCGGTCGGCTGGTCCTCGTCACCGACGCCGAGGACGCGCCGTTGGCCGACAGCGCCGCCGCCCGCATCGTCATCGGCACCGACAGCGCCTCGTACGCCAACTCCCCCACCTCGGTGGTGCTCGCGCTGCACCTGCTCGCCACCCTGACCATCGCCAGCTCGAAGGGGGCCGGGCGCCGCCTGCGCGAGCGCGACGCCCTCGCCGCCGAACTCGGCCTCTACGCGGAGCAGCCGTGACCGGCCGGAGGCGGATCGAGGTGGTGGAGCTGCGCCGGGTCCGCCTGCCGCTCGTGCACCGGTTCCAGACCAGCTCCCACGCCAAGCGCGAGTTGGAGCACGTCCTGGTCACGCTCACCGACACCGACGGGGCCGTGGGATGGGGCGAGATCGCGTCGCCGAGCGGCCCGTTCTACGGCGCCGAGACCGTCGAAAGCTGCTGGGCCGTCGCCCGTGACCACCTCGCGCCGATGGTCCTGCGGACCGCCTGGGAGCACCCGACGGACCTGGCCGCGGCGCTCGGCAGGGTCCGGGGCAACCACTTCGCCCGCGCCGGGTTCGACGTCGCCGCCTGGGCACTGTGGTCGGCCGCCGAGGGCACCGCCCTCGCGCACGCGCTGGGCGGCACGCGCGGCAGCGTCGAGGCGGGCGTCTCCCTGGGCATCGAACCCACCGTCGACGACCTCCTCGCGCAGGTGCGGCTGCGGGTCGACGAGGGCTACCGCAGGATCAAGCTCAAGATCGCGCCCGGCTGGGACGTCGAACCGGTGCGGGCCGTCCGCGCGGCGCACCCGGACGTGCCGCTGCACGTCGACGCCAACGGCGCCTACCAGGACGTCCCCGAGCACCGGGCGGTCCTGGCGGAACTCGACGGCCTGGGCCTGCTGATGATCGAGCAGCCGTTCGCGTCCCGGGCCCTCGTCGCGCACGCCGCCCTCCAGGACCGGATTGACACCCCCGTCTGCCTCGACGAGTCCGTGGAGGAGGTGGACGACCTCGTCACCGCGCTCCGCCTGGGCGCCGTACGCGTCCTCAACGTCAAGGTCTCGCGGATGGGTGGGCTGACCCACGCCGTCCGGGCGCACGACCTCGCGCGCGAGCACGGCGTCCCGGTCTGGTGCGGCGGCATGCACGAGTTCGGGATCGGACGGGCCGCCAACGTCGCGCTGAGCGCCCTCCCCGGCTTCACGCTCCCCTCGGACGTCTCCGGCTCCGACAAGTACTACGCCCGTGACGTCACCACCCGCCCGATCGTGAGCACCGACGGGCTCGTCGAGGTGCCCGCCGTGCCCGGGCTCGGGTGGGACGCCGACCTGACGTACATCGGGGAGCGGACCACCGACCGGCTCGTGCTGCGCGCCGACACCGACGCGGACGGCCGGTCACCCGCTCGCGGAACGCGCGGATGACCGGCCGCCCCGGCCCTCGCGCTAGCCGCGCAGGTGGTTGGCGTGCACGTGGGCGCCGACGGCGAGCCCGGCCGCGAGCCCGGCGTCCGCGTCGAACTGGTAGTGGACCCCGAGGTAGACCCGGCTGCGCGCGTTCTCCCGCGCCGCCTCCGTGAAGCTGCCGAACGGCCGCCGCACCCCGACCGCCTGGGGGTCGTCCGTGGTGCCCGTGAACGGGACGGCGTCGGTGCCGAAGTAGGCCCGCATGACACCGGCCCAGGCGCCCGCGAAGGTGGCGTGCCCGGAGACGTGGGCGGGGAAGGGCGGGGAGAACGACTGCCCGGCGCGGTCCTGGGACAGGGGCTGCCAGGACCGGTCGGGCTGGGTGCCCGGCCGACCGTCGGTGTCCGCGTGGTGGATCGCCGACTCGGGCCGCCACAGGTCGATCGGGGTGGCGTACTTGCCGCCCCAGGCGACGATCGCCGCGTCGGCCATGGCCAGGGAGACCAGGCCGAACAGGCGGGCGTTCTGCAGCATGCCCAGCCCCCGCTGCTCGGCGACGATCCTGGTGTGCGCCAGGAGCTGGCCCGGCGGCTTGTACGTCCCGTCGAGGTCGTTGGCCCAGAAGAAGGCGATCCGCGTCTGCTCGGCGGTGCGGGTGCCGCCCACGCGGGCGCCGAGCTGCCGGACCTCCGTGACCTGGTCCTCGTAGAGCTGACTGGCGAGCAGCGCGTCGTAGCTGCCGAAACCGCCCGGCGGGCCGGGCCGGAACTGGGTCGGCGAGGTCAGGGTGAACGGGGTGACCCGCCCCCAGTTCGGCGACACGGCCGGTCCGGAGCCGGTCGGCCGCCACGCGCCGGGCACCCCCTCGGGCACGTACGGGCTCTCGTCGGTCGAGCCGTCGGCGCGACGGGCGTCGACGTTGGCGGCGGCGGCCTGGCTGCCGACCGCCCTGCCCCGCGCGATCTCGTCGGCGTTCACCCCGGACGGCAGCATGCCGGTGGCCTCGGCCAGCGCGGGGCCGAACGACCGGCCGGCGAACAGGGCGCTGAGGCTGTCGTGGGCCGCCTGGTTGACGGCGGTCTCCAGCGAGGGCGCCACCACGTCCTCCAGGGTGCCCGGATACTCGACCGGCACCCGCACGCGGTAGGGCTCTCCGGCGCCGGTGACCGAGACGGCGGCGTCGTGCATCGCGGCGTGCATGATGGCGGCGCTGCGACTCAGCGAGGTGGGCGGCAGCTGGGTCTGCCGGAAGGTGTCGAGCAGCACGTCGTTCCAGAACAGCACCGGGTCGGCCGACGGTCGCGGCGCCAGCGGCACCAGTGAGACGTTGTCCAGCCGGATGGTCGAGGCCGGGCTCGCGCCCAGGTGGAACAGCAGCACCCCCTTCGGGTCGGCGAACGGCGCGGTGAACTCGAAGCTGAACCGGCGGGTGGTCGCCGTCAACTCGACCGTGCGGTCGAAGGCCGAGGTGTACGGCGAGTCGACGCGGGACACCGTCGCCCGCATCGTCCGGTCCACGGTGGCGGACGCGTCGAAGGCCACCCGGTACGTGCGGCCGGCGGTGATGCCGAACTCGAAGTGGCCGACCAGGTCGTCCCAGACCTGGGTGGCCCGCCCGGCGGTACGGATCTGGAGCTGGCCGCCGACCACCGTGGTCTGGGTCTCGGCCAACCGGGTCCACCAGGGCTCGACGCTGCCGTCGCTGAACGTGCCGTTCCTGATCAGTTCGGTGCCGGGCGGCGGCTCGGCGGCGGATGCGGGGGCCGGACGCGCCACGAGCGCACCCGCCACGACGAGGGTGAGGGCGAGCAGCGCGGCCAGGGCGTGCGGCGCGGTCCGGCGCACGGATCGCGCGCTGGTGGGATGGGGCATGGCGTACCTCTCCTGGTGACCGGATGGGAGGCGCGCCCCGCCGACGGTGCTGCCGGTCCGGGTGGCCCGGGGGCGGGCACCGCCCGGTGTCCACAGCGGACTCGCGGGGCGCAGCGTCACCGTAGGCGTCAGACGTGCCCGGTGAGCTGCGCGAACGCGTTCGGAACAGTGCGGAACACCGCAGCCCACGCCGCGCCGTGCGCCGCCGCCATCCGGCGCGTGCTCCGCTCGCGTCGCCCGGGTAGCCTGACCGGCACCATGGACGGTCACCGATTCGCCGTGTCCCGGCTCCTGCCGCCGCCCGGGCTGCCCCGGGCGATCGCGTACCAGTCCGCCATGGTCGCCGTCGGCAGCGGCACCTTCCTCACCGGCAGCATCGTCTTCTTCACCGAGGTCCTCGGGCTCAGCGCGGTGCAGATCGGGGTGGGCTTCTCGATCGCCGGGCTCGCCGGGGTGGTGACCTCGCTGCCGCTGGGCGCGCTGGCCGACCGGATCGGTGGGCAGCGGTCCTGGGCCGTCGGCGCGCTCGGTTCGGCGCTGACGTTCGCCGCCTATCCGCTCGTGACGTCGTTCGCGGGCTTCGTGGTGCTGATGGTGGTGGCCGCCGCCACCGACTCGTTCGCCAACGCCGGGCGCACCATCTACACCGCCGACGCCATGCCGGCCGAGGACCGGGTGCGGACGATGGCGTACGCGCGCTCGTACCTCAACGCCGGGTTCACCGCCGGCACCGGGCTCGGCGCCCTGGCGCTGGCGTTCGACTCCGCCGCCGCGCTCGTCGCCATGGTGCTGCTCAACGCGGCGTTGTCACTGCTCAACGCCGGCCTCGTGACCCGGCTCCCGGCCGCCCCGGCGGTGCGCCACGACCGGGCGGCCACCGCCTCGCGGTGGGCGGTCCTCAAGGACCTCCCCTACGTCACGACCGCCGCGCTCCTCGCCGTCATGATGTTCCACGCGGTGATCCTCGTCGAGATCCTGCCGCTCTGGGCGATCACCCACACCGACGCCCCCAAGCCGCTGCTCGGCGCGATGCTGGCCCTCAACACGGTGCTGGTGATCACGTTGCAGGTGCCGGCGGCGCGCGGCGCGGACTCGCTTCCCGGCGCGGCCCGCCTGATCCGCCGGGGCGCCCTGGTCACCGCGGTCGCCTGCCCGGTGGCCGCGCTCGCGGGCCGGACCGGCGGCGCGTGGACCGTCGTCGCGCTCCTCGGCGTCGTGGTGCTGGTGACCACCACCGAGTTGTGGTTCTCGGCGGCGCTCTGGTTCGTCCAGACCAACGTGCCGCCCGCCGCGTCGCGCGGGGTGTACCTCGGCACGGCACAGACGATCAGCTCGACGGCGGACGTCTTCGCGCCGGTCGGCCTGACCCTCCTCGCGATCCAGACCGGCGGCTGGGGCTGGTGGGTCGTCGCGGCGATCTTCGTGGGTTGCGCGCTCGCCGCCGGCCCGGCCGTCGGCTGGGTCGCCCGCACGCCCCGGATCGGCGGGGGCGACGCCGCGCCGCCGGGGGCGTCCACACCGGACTCCGAGCCCGCCGTACGACCCACCTCCGCGTGACGTCCGAAGATCGACCGATCCTTGACACGGAATCGACGTGGCTGAAATCCTTTCCCGGCGAAGGGGGTCCGATGAGCGCTGACGACGACGACACCCGGACGTATGCCGTGGTCGTGAACGACGAGGAACAGTTCTCGATCTGGTGGGACGACCGGGAGCTGCCCGCCGGCTGGCGGCGCGAGGGCTTTACCGGGTCGCGCGGCGAGTGCCTCGCCCGGATCGACGAGGTGTGGACGGACATGCGGCCGCTGTCGTTGCGGCGCTGGATGGACGAAAACGCCGCCACCGGCTGACGCCGCACCGGACGAGGGCGCATGAACGACAGCTTCCAGCGGTATCCGGCCCTCGCCGTGCAACGCGGGATGGTGCTGCAGACCCTCCGGCAGCCCGCCGGCGGGGTGGACGTCCAGCAGGTCACGATGAGGTGGGACGCCCCGCCGGACCGGGACGCGTTCACCGCCGCCTGGCAGGCCGCGACCCGGCGGCACGCGGTGCTGCGCACGGCCTTCGAGGTCGACGGCGACCACGGCGTGGTGCAGGTCGTCCGGCCCACCGTGGCGCCAAACCTGCGGTGGCGGGAGACGGCGCTCGCCGACTTCCTCCCCACCGACCGGCACGAGCCCTTCGACGTCGCCCGGGCACCCCTGCTCCGGGTCACCACGCTGGGCGACCACCACGTCGTGCTCACCTTCCACCACGCGATCCTCGACGGCCGCTCCACCCGGATGCTGCTCGACGAGGTCCTCGCCGACTACGCCGCGCGGCGGGCCGGCCGGCTGCCGGACCCGCCACGCCGGCCGCCGTTCGCGGACTTCGTGCGTTGGTGGGGCAGCCGCGACCCGAGCACCGGCGACACCTTCTGGAAGGGGTACCTCGCCGGTGCCCCGACGCCCCGGGCGCTCCCGGGCCGCCTCGACGCGGACCCCGGCGCGCGTGGCGTGCCGGCCTCGCACGAGGTCGCCCTGACCCGACCGGACTCCGACCGGCTCCGCGCCACCGCCGCCGCAGTCGGCGTCGGGGTCGGCACCGTGGTCCACGCGGCCTGGGCGCTGCTGCGCGGCGGCTACGGCGGAGTCGACGACGTCACCTTCGCGGTCACCAGGTCGTGCCGGTACGACAGCGTCCCGGACGCCGACCGGATCGTCGGGCTGCTGCTCAACACGGTGCCGCTGCGGGTCCGGCTGGATCCACGGTGGACGGTACGGCGGCTCCTCGCCGACGTGGCCGACCGGATCCGGGGAATCCGCGAGCACCAGCTCACGCCGTTGCACACCATCCTCGACCAGGCGGGCCTGGCACCCGACACGCCGCTGCTGGACAGCCTGGTGGTGTTCGAACGGCAGCGGCTGGCCACCGCCCTGGCCGAGGGTGGGCCGGAGGCGGCCCGGCGCTCGGCGCGGGTGCACCGCATGCCCGGCTACCCGCTGACGGTGCACGCCTTCGACGAACCGGAACTGCGCCTGGGCGTGGTGTGGGACGACACCAGGCTGCTGGCCGCCTCGGCGCGGCGGATCCTCGCGCAGTTGCACCACACCGTGCTCGAACTGGCCCAGCGGCTGGACGCCCGCCTGACCGACCTGGATCTCGGCGCCGCCGGGGAGGCGCCGCTGCGCGCCGCCTGGAACACCACCCGGCGGCCCTACCCCCGCGACGCGTCCGTCCCCGAGGTCTTCGCGGCCCGCGTGGCCGACGACCCGGCCGCCACCGCGCTGGTGGTCGGCGACCGCACGACCGGGTACGCGGAGCTGGACCGGGCGGCCGACCGGCTGGCCTGGACGCTGCGCCGGTACGGGGTGACCGGGGAGGCCCCCGTCGCCGTGCTGCTCCCCCGGGGCGAACCGCTGATCCGGGCCCTGCTGGGCGTGCTCAAGGCCGGCGGGGCCTACCTGCCCGTGGACGCGGCCGCCCCACCGGCGCGGATCGCGGGACTCCTCGCCGCCAGCGGCGCCCGCCTGCTGCTGACCACTGGCGAGGCCGCCGCCGGCCTGCCCGACCTGGGCCCGGTCCGGGTGCTGGACGTCGACGCGCCGGCCGGGGACCCGGCGCCGGCCGGCCCGCCGCCGGGGCGGACCCACCCGTCGCAGCTCGCCTGCGTCCTGCACACCTCCGGCTCGACCGGGACACCCAAGCGGGTCGGGATCACCCACCGGGGCGTGGTGCGGCTGGTGACCGACCCGGACTTCGCCACCCTCGGCCCCGGCGAGCGGGTGCTCCAGTTCGCCCCGACCGCGTTCGACGCGTCCACCTGGGAGATCTGGGGCGCGCTGCTGACCGGCGCCACGGCGGTGGTCGCGCCGCCGGACCCGGTGGACCTCGCCCGGCTGACCGCGCTGATCCGCGCCGGTGGGGTCACGGTCGCCTTCCTCACCGCCGGGCTCTTCCGGCAACTCGCCGAGGAGGACGTCACGGCGCTGGCGGAGGTCCGGCAGTTGCTCACCGGCGGGGACGTGGCCGACCCGGGCGCGGTCCGCGCCGTGCTCGCCGCGCGCGGCGGGCTGCCGCTGGTCAACGCGTACGGGCCGACCGAGAACACGACGCTGACCAGTTGCCACCTGATGGGCGGCCCCGGCCCGGTGGGCGACCGGGTGCCGATCGGCCGCCCCGTGCCGCAGACCACCGTCCACGTGCTCGACGACGGCGGTCGGCCGGTGCCGGTCGGGGTCGCGGGCGAGCTGCACACCGGCGGCGACGGGCTGGCCCGCGGCTACCTCGGTGACCCGGCGGCGACCGCCCGGGCGTTCGTGCCGGATCCGGAGGTGCCCGGCGGGCGCCTCTACCGGACCGGTGACGTCGTCCGCTGGCGCGCGGACGGGGTGCTGGAGTTCCTCGGCCGCCGCGACGACCAGGTGAAGATCCGGGGGTTCCGGGTCGAGCCGGGCGAGGTGGAGGCGGTGCTCAGGACGCACCCGCAGGTCGCCGCGGCGGCGGTCCGCGTCCGGGGCGACGGGCCGGAGCGGCACCTGGTCGGCTACGTCACGCCGGCCGGCGCGGCGGTCCCGACGCCGGCGAGCCTGCGTGACCACGTCGCCGCCCGGCTGCCGGCCCACCTGGTGCCGGCCGCGTTCGCCGTCCTCGACCGGCTGCCGCTGACCGCGTACGGGAAGGTCGACCGGGCGGCGCTGCCGGCGCCCGACCCCGCCGAACGGGATCCGGACGTCGCCGGGCCCGCCTCGCCGACCGAACACCGGCTGGCCGGGCTCTGGGCCCGGCTGCTGCCCGGCGGGCGCCCGCCGGAGAGCATCGGGCGGGAGAGCAGCTTCTTCTCCCTCGGCGGCAACTCGCTGACGGTCACCCGGCTGATGTTCCGGATCCGCGAGGCGTTCGGCGTGGAGCTGGGCGTGGGCCCGTTCTACCGGGCACCGACCCTGGCCGCGACGGCGGCGGCGATCGACGCGGCGACCGGATCGGCGCCGGGCGGGCGGGTGGCGACCGGGCCGGCCCTGCGCCGCCGCGACCGGGCCGCACACCGGACCGGGCAGGACCGGCCCGCGCACCTGGCCCGGCTGACCGACGGATGGGCCCTGTGGCGGACCGTCTGCCTGCGGGGCGCGGGACTCCCGGTCGATTTGCTGGCCCCGCTCGGCGACGCGGAACTCGCCGCCGCCGCGGACGGCGTGGTGGCGGCCCGGGCCGCCGGGGACCCGGCCGGCATCGCCCACGCCGAGGCGGTGTACGCGGCGGCGTACCCGGAGGCGGTCGGCCGACTCGCGGGCGCGCTGCACGCGGTGGCGTCCCACCCCCGCTTCCGCGAGGCGGTGGCCTGGCAGAACCCGCACGCGCTGCGCACCGGCGTCGACGCGCTGCTACGCCGGGGCCCCGGCGCCCCGACCCGCAACACCAAGCACCGCCAGCACGAGGCGCTGGTCACCAGCTACCTCCAGCGCTACTGCGCGAAGAACGACACGATCGGGTTCTTCGGGCCGGTCGGCTGGGCGCGGATCGAGCCGGGCGCCGGCGTGCGGGTCGACCCGGCGGACCCACCGGCGCTGCTCGCCGGGCGGACGGTCTACCTGGAGGGGTGGGCGGTCGCCGCGGTGCTGGCCCCGTACGCGGTCCGGTTGCGCCCGTGGCTCGTACCCCGCCTCATGCCCTTCCTGGAGCTGGCCGGGACGACGCTGCGGGTGCCGCTCGCCCCGCCGGTGACGCTGACCGACGCCGAGGCGGCGGTGCTCCGCGCCTGCGACGAGGTCCGCGACGCGAACGAGGTCGCCGGCGCCGTGCTGGCCGACCCGGGGTCGGGACTGCGCTCGACGCGGGAGGTGCACGAGGTGCTGGAGACGTTGGCCGCGGCCCACCGGATCGCCTGGCAGCCGGAGGTGGCGCCGCACGACACCCGGCCGGAGCGGACCATGCGGGCCCGGCTCGACCGGGTCACCGACGAGGCCGTGCGCGGGCCCGCGCTCGCCGCCCTGGACGAGCTCTGTGCCGCCCGGGACGCGCTCGCCGCGGCGGCCGGCGACCCGGACCGGTTGACCGCCGCGATGGCCGACCTGGAGGCCACGTTCACCCGGCTGGCCGGGGTTCCCGCCACCCGGCGCGCCGGCACGATGTACGCCGGGCGCACCCCCGTCTACGAGGAGTGCCTGCGGGCCGGCACGGTCGGCATCGGCGAGGCCGGCCTGGACGGGATCCGCGACGCGCTGGGCCTGGTGCTGGAGAGCGCGCGCTGGTTCACCGCCGCCGGCGCGACGCTCTACCAGCGCCTCTGCGCGGACATCCACCGACGCCGCGCCGCCGAGCTGGGCACCGACGTCGTCCCGCTGGCCGACTTCTGGCTGCTGGCCGGCGAGGCGCTGTTCCACCCGCCGCAACGGCTGACCGCGCTGCTGACCGCCGCGCTGCACCGGCGCTGGGCCGACGTGCTGGCGCTGCCGGCGGACCGGCGGCGGATCCGGCTCACGGCGGCGGAGCTGGCCCCGGCGGTGGCCGCCGCCTTCCCGCCGGGACGGCCCGGTTGGCCGACCGCGCGGCAGCACAGCCCGGACCTGATGCGGGCCGGCGACGAGTGGGTCCTCGGTGAGCTGCACCCGGGCGTCAACACCCTGCGGTACGCCACCTGGGTGGCCTACCACCCGGAGGCGGACGCGCTGCGCGCCGCGCTGGCCCGGGACGTGGGCGCCGGGGCCGTCTATACCGCCGAGACCGGCCAGGAGGGCGGCGTGCCGACCAGGCAGAGCAACGCGCTGACCGGGCCCGACGACATCCGGTTGGTGTTCGCGCACGACTCGTTCGGGCACGACCCCCGCCGGAGCCTGCGCGTCGGCGAGTGCGACCTGGTCGCTACGGCGGGCGGGCTGCGGGTACGGTCGCGCGGCGGGCGGTTCGACGTCGACCTGATGCACGTCCTCGGCGACGTGGTCGGCGCCGGGCTGTCCCAGCTCTTCCGCGTCCTGCCCCCGGCGGCGCACCAGCCGAGGGTCACCATCGACTCCCTCGTGGTCAGCCGCGAGGCGTGGACGTTCACCGCCGCCGACCTGGCCTTCGCCGACACCCGCGACGAGGCGCTGCGGTTCCGGCAGGCGCGGGCCTGGGCCGCCGCCCACGGCCTGCCGCGCCACGTGTTCCTGCGCTGCGCGGGCGAGCGGAAGCCGGTCCACGCCGACCTGACCAGCCTCGCCTCGGTCGACCTGGTGTCCCGGTCGGTCCGCCGGGCCCGCCGGCACGCCGGCGACGACGCCACCGTGAGCGTGGTGGAGATGCTGCCGGCGCCGGACCAGCTCTGGCTCACCGGGCCCGACGGCCGGTACACCGCCGAACTGCGGGTCGTCGCGGTCGACGGGCGGGGGCGCTGAGATGGCCGTCTTCGAGTTCCCGACGTCGGCCGCGCAACGGCGGATGTGGCTGCTCGACCAGCTGGACCCGGGCCAGCCGACCTACCACGTCGGATGGGCGGTGTGGCTGGACGGCCCGCTGGACGTGGCCGCGCTCGACGGGGCCTGGGCCGCGGCGGTCGAGCGGCACGAGATCCTGCGCACCACCTTCCGGGCCAACGGCGGGCGGCCGATCCAGGTGATCGACGACGACGTCCCCGCGACCGCCCTCGAGGTCGTGCCCCTGGACCGGCTGCCCGAGGCGGACCGGGAGGCGGCGGCGCGCGCCGCGCTGCGGGAGCACGCCCGCACCCCGCTGCCGCTCGACCGTGGCCCGCTGACCCGGGCCACGTTGCTGCGCCTCGCCCCGCAGCGGCACGTCCTGGCGCTGGTGGCGCACCACGCGATCGTCGACGGCTGGTCGTTCCGGCTGCTCTTCGACGAGATCTCCGCCGACTACGAGGCGCTGCGCGCCGGCCGGCCGCCCGTCTCGGTCGAGCCGCCCCTGCAGTACGCGGACTTCGCCCTCTGGGAGCGGGAGCACGCAGACGCGGGCGGCCACGCCGAGGCGGAGCGCTTCTGGCCGGCCGAGCTGGCCGGCGCTCCGCCGGAGGTGCCGCTCCCGGTCGACCACCCGTACCCCGAGCGGCTGTCGCCGGCCGCCGCCGAGGTGGCGGTGCCGGTCGACGGGGAGCTGGCCGGGGCGCTGCGCCGGCTGGCCGCGGCGCGGGGCAGCACCCTCTTCGCCGTGCTGCTGACCGCGTACGCGGCCCTGCTGTCCCGGCTGAGCGGCGCGGACGAGGTGCTCGTCGGCGTGCCCGTGGCCGGGCGCACCCGGATCGAGACCGAGCCGATGCTCGGCCTCTTCGCAAACACCGTCGCGATCCGGGCGGCGCTGCACGGCGACCCGACGCTCGGGGAGCTGCTCGACCGGCTGCACACCGCCACCGCGCGGGCCCAGGCCCACCAGGACCTGCCGTTCGCCCGGGTGGTCGAGCTGTGCCGGCCGCAGCGGCACCCGTCCCGGGCGCCGCTGGTGCAGGTGATGTGCACGGTCGAGGAGGCCCTGCCGCCGCTGGAGCGGGGGGCGCTGCGCTGGCGGCCGGAGCTGGTGCCCACCGGCACCGGCAAGTTCGAGCTGGAGCTGGCCGCCGTCGCCGGCCCGGACGAGCTGACCGTGCGCCTGCGGTACCTCACCGACCTCTTCGCCCCGGCCAGCGCGGGCCGGTTCGCCGACGCCCTGGCGGCGATCCTGGCCGCGCTGGCGTCCGCCCCGCAGACCCGCGTCTGCGACGTGGACCTCCTCTCCCCGGCGACGGCGGACCTCGTCACCCGGGTGTGGCCGGCGGCCCGGTCCGGGTCGGTCCCGCCGCCGGGGAGCACCGCGGCGGCGCTCGTGACCGGGATCGACGCCGGCGACCGGGTGGTGATCGCCGGCGACGACGCGACCCTGACCGGCACCGCGCTGCGCGGGCTCGCCGGCCGGATCGCCACCGGGCTGCGCGGGCTCGGCGTACGGGTCCAGGAGACCGTGGGCATCGTCCTGCCCCGGGGAGCCCGACCGCTCCCGGCGCTGCTGGGCGTCTGGTGGGTCGGGGCGGCGTACCTGCCGCTCGATCCGACCCATCCGCCGGGGCGGCTGCGCGGGATGCTCGCCGACGCCGGGGTGCGGGTGGTCGTCACCGACCGCACCGCCGTCCCCGCGCCGCTCCTGGCCGAGCTGGCGGCGTCGGTGACCCTGCTCGACCTGGCCGGGCCGGAGCCGACCGGCGCGGGGGCCGAGCCGGCGGTGCCGCCGCCGTGTGCGGTGCCGGCGACGGCGGCGGCGTACGTGCTGTTCACCTCGGGGTCCACCGGCCGGCCGAAGGCGGTCACCGTCACCCAGGGCGCGGTGGCGCACCTGCTGCACGCGTTCCGCGAGATGGTCCCGCTGGGCCCGGCCGACCGGGTGCTCTCGGTGAGCCCGTTCGCGTTCGACATCGCCCTGCTCGACCTGCTCCTGCCGCTGCTGTGCGGGGCGTCGGTCGTGGTCGCGGGCGACGACGACGTGATCGACGGCAACCGGCTGCGACGGCTGCTCACCACGGCCGGGGCCACGATGCTCCAGGCGACGCCGACGACCTGGCGGATGCTGGTCGCGGCCGGTGGGGTGCCGGCGGGGGTGCGGCTGCGCCTCAGCGGCGGGGAGGCGCTGCCCCGGGCCCTCGCCGACGCCCTGGCGGAGCCGGGCACCCGCCTGTGGAACCTCTACGGCCCGACCGAGACGACCGTCTACTCGACCGGGGCCGAGGTCGAGCCGGGGTCGGCGCCGCCGGACCTGGGCCCGGCCGTCGCCGGCAGCCGGGTCTACGTGCTGGACCGGTGGCTGCGGCCGGTGCCGCCGGGCGTGGTCGGCGAGGTCTGCATCGGCGGCGCGGGGGTCGGCCGGGGCTACGCCGGCGCGCCCGGCTGGACCGCCGACCGGTTCGTGCCCGACCCGTTCATCCCCGGTGGCCGGCTCTACCGCAGCGGCGACCTGGGCCGGTGGCTGCCGAGCGGCCGGATCGAGCCGCTGGGGCGGGCCGACCGGCAGGTGAAGGTGCGGGGGTTCCGGGTCGAGACGGCGGAGGTCGAGGCGGTGCTGCGCGGCCACCCGCAGGTCCGCGACGCGGTCGTGACGACCGCGTCCGACGTGGACCACGACGGCGTGCGGCTGGTCGGGTACGTGGTCACCGACCCGGCCGCGACGGACCCGCCGCCGGGGCTGCCCGGGTACGCGCGCCGGTTCCTGCCCGCGCACATGGTGCCGGCGGTCTTCGTGGCGCTGCCCGAGGTGCCCCGGACCTCCCGCGGCAAGCTGGACCTGCGCGCCCTGCCCCCGCCCGGCAGGGGTTCCGGCTCCGGCGAGGCGCCGGTCGCCCCGCGTACCCCGTTGGAGCGGGAGCTGGCGGGGCTGGTGGCCGACCTGCTGGGCCTGCCCGGCCCGGTCGGGGTCGCCGACAACTTCTTCGTGCTGGGCGGGCACTCCGTGAAGGCCACCCAGCTGATGGCCCGGGTCTGGACGGCGTACGGGGTCGACCTGCCGGTCCGGACGCTCTTCGACGACCCGACCGTGGCCGGGCTGGCCGCGGCGGTCGCCGCCGCCGGGGCGGGAGGGCGCGCGGGGGTCGACGCGAGCTCCGCCGGCGCCGCGCCGCCGGGGACCGGCGCCACGGGGCGGCCCGACGGCGCGGGATATCTCGACACGTTGACCGACGACGACGTCGACGACCTCCTCGCCGGGATGGACCGGCCGTCGAGGTGGGACGGGTGAGCGCTCCGCCGCAGCCATCGGCCTGGCTGGCGGCGGTGCTCGCCACGCTCGCCGAGGGCCACGACCCGGCCACGCTGGCGGCCTGGCGGCGGCGGGTGGACGGGGAGCTGGACCGGCTCGCCGGCCGGGTGCCGTTCCGGGTGGTGTACGACTGGCACGCGCGCGTGCTCGCCTCGACGCCCGGCGGTGACGCCGGCCGGATGGTGGGCGACCTGCTCCGACGGGCGCTGGCCGGTGACCCGGCCGGGGTGGACGAGTGGCGCGGCGCGCTCCGGCCCGCCCTGCGCGAGCTGTACCGGGCGGCCTACCCGTACGCCGACGCCCGGGCGGTCGCATACGCCAACGCCCACGCCTACGCGACCGCCAACGGCTACGGCCCCGACGAGGCGGTCAGGTTCGCCGCGCACTACGCCGACCTCAGCACCGGGGCCAACGCGGAGGCGTTCGCCGACGCCAACGCCATCGCGAACGCCGACGCGCTGGCGGGCGCCCTGGCGCTGGCCGACGCGCCGGCGTACGGCGAGACGCACCCGGCCGCCCTGGTACGCGCGTACGCCCTGGCGGCGGCGCACCGGGCCGGCGCGGCGGGCGCGCCCCGCGTGCTCCGGGCGGCGTACGGACGGCTCGCCGACGCGCTGGCCGAAAGTCTGAGTCGCGTGTCGGATTGAGGTCCACGGACCCGTCCGTCGGTCCCTGTTCCCGGCCTGTCGGGTCGTCTACTGTGGATCCACTTCGGCCGATGTCAGGTGGGCGACGGGCCAGCGGGGAATCGAGGGGGCACACTTGCCGGACGACAACGCGATCCGTGTCCCGGCCCCCGGTCGCGTCCCACATGCGCGGACATCCGCCGAGGTCGAGCGCCTGCCGGACCGCTCCGGCCTCCTGCCGCTCTCCTTCGCGCAGCGGCGGTTGTGGTTCCTGGAGCGGCTCGGCAGGGTCGGCCACGCCTACCACATGCCCCTCGCCCTCCAGCTCGACGGCCGGCTCGACCGGGACGCGCTGCGGGCGGCCCTGGACGCCCTGGTCGCCCGGCACGAGGTCCTGCGCACCCGCATCGTCGCCGACGGCGCCGAGGCGGGCCAACGCATCGACCCGCCCGGGGACGGGTTCCCGCTCGGGCTCGACGACCTGACCGGGCACGCCGATCCCGCCGCCGCCCTGGCCCGGCTCCAGCAGGAGGAGAGCACCGCCCCGTTCGACCTGACCGCCGGCCCGCTGATCCGGGGCCGCCTGGTCACCCTCGCCCCGGACCGGCACGTGCTCCTGCTGACGATGCACCACATCGTCTCCGACGGCTGGTCGCTGGGCGTCCTG
>NZ_JBFABB010000063.1:0-40272 GCF_040640035.1 Micromonospora sp. NPDC023633
CGGGCGGCGGCCAGCAGCGCCAGCCCCGCCGCCGGCCCGTGCGCGTAGCCGTGGGCGACGGCGCGGTTCAGCTCCACCACCGGCGACGGCTGCCACCGGGCGAGCCGGTCGTACGCCTCGGCGATCGCGACCCAGTCGGTGGCCTCGGCGGACGCGGCGGTCGCGTGGCACGCGGCGATCCGGGCCTGGAGGGCGTACGGGCCCTCCGCCGCGACCCGCGCGAGGACGCCGACGCCCTCGGCGATCGCCGCGTGGTCCCAGCGGGCGCGGTCCTGCCGGTCGAGGGTGACGAGGTTGCCGTCGCGGTCCCGCCGGGCGTCGCGCCGGGAGTGCTGGAGGAGGAAGAGGGCCAGCAGGGCGGCCACCTCGGACTGTGCCGGCATCAGCCGGTCGAGCAGCCGGGCCAGGCGGATCGCCTCGTCGGCGAAGGCGGGCTCGCCGTCGGCGTCGTAGCCGCGGGTGAAGAGCAGGTAGAGCACGGCGAGGACGCCGGGAAGCCGCTCGGCGAGCATCGGGCCGGTCGGCACCCGGTACGGGATGCCTGCGGCGGCGATCTTCGCCTTGGCACGGGTGAGCCGCCGGGTCATGGTCGACTCGGTGACCAGGAAAGCCTGCGCGATGTCGGCGGTCGGCACCCCGCAGACCGTATGCAGCGTCAGCGCGACCCGCGCCTCCAACGGCAGGGCCGGGTGGCAGCAGGTGAAGACGAGCCGCAGCCGGTCGTCCACGATCTCCCCCTCCCCCGCCGCTCCCGGCTCCGGTTCGGTCGGCGTGAGCATGGCCAGCTCGCGCAGCTTGCGCCGCTCGACCGAGGCCCGCCGGAGCACGTCGATCGCGCGGTTGCGGGCCACCGTCATCAGCCAACCGCCCGGGTTGGCGGGCACGCCCTCCGTCGGCCACCGGGTCAGCGCGAGCGCCGACGCCTCCTGGGCGCAGTCCTCGGCCAGCGTCCAGTCGCCGGTCACCCGGATCAGCGTCGCGACGATCCGGGCGTACGACCCCGTGCTCGCGGCGGCGACGGCGACGGACGCCACCACCGCGAGCGGGTCGGCGGGGCCGTCAGCCATCCAGGGCGACGATCGGGCGCAGTTCGAGCCGCCCCGCGCGGGCCATCGGGTGGGCGCGCGCCACCTCGATCGCCTCGTCCAGGTCGGCGCACTCCAGCAGGTCGAAGCCCACGATCACCTCCTTGGTCTCGGCGAACGGACCGTCGGAGAGCAACAACTCCCCGTTGCGGACGCGGACCGTGGTGGCCGCCGTGGTCTCCGCGAGCGCGTCGCCCGTCAACCGCCGGCCCCGGGCGTCGTTCTCCGCGACCCACGCCTCGATGTCCGGCCAGTCGGCCCGGTCGGCGTCCGGCTCGCTGTCGGTACAGACGAACATCAGGTACTTCATGCCGCTCCTCGGTGTCGGGTTGTCACCGGGGTGACGAACGGACGGCCCGGTTCCGGACACCTTGCGGCCGGCGATCTCAGACGCGGCTGACGCAGGAGTATGGAATCGGCCGCGAAGCCGTGCGCATGGCGACCTCGTTGCTGCGGCCCGAGGGACTGGTCAGCACGGTGCGGGGCCACGGTACCCACGTTCGGGAGACGCCGGTGCGCCGGCCGGTCGAAGTGCCTTCCGGCGGAACGGTGGTCGCGCGGATGCCCACCGGCGAGGAGCGGCGGAGCATGCAGCTCGACGAGGGCGTGCCGGTGCTGGAGGTCCGCCACCGGGATGGCACCACGGAGGTGCTGGCCGGCGACCAGGTGGAGCTGACCCGCCCCGCCGCCGGCTGACCCACGCAGACACCGGGCAGCGCCCCGCCCCGACTACTCCCGCAACCGGTTGCGCGCCGCCACCGTCGTCCCGGGCTTCACGTCGGCCCCAGCGAGATACGACGTCGCTCCGCCGTACCGGTCCTTCAAGTGCGCCAGCGTGTGCAGCATCGCCTCGGGCGAGCAGCCGTCGGTGCAGGCGTAGTCCCTCGCCACAACGTCGGCGGCGACGCCCGCCACCGTCAGCAGGAGCGCCACGAGCACCCCCGTGCGGTCCCGGCCCCCGTGGCAGTGCACGACGACACCGCCCGGCGGCGCCTCGGCCACAGCCCGGAAGGCCGCGCCGATGCGCGAGCGGTTGTGGTCGAGCATCGGGACGTAGGTGTCCGGCGGCGGCTCGTAGCCCAGCACGTCGTTGAGCATCGGGACGTGGCGGTAGACCGGGTCACCCGCGAACGGGCTGGGCCGCCACTCGCACTCCCACGACCAACGCAGGTCGACGATGCGGCTGACCGGCCCGCACCGGACCGACTCGACCGCCGCAGGCGTCAGGAGATGATGGCCGTCCGAACGCAGCAGTGCGCCCGCACGAATCCGGCTACCGTCGGCCGTGGGCAGGCCGCCGAGGTCGCGTGCGTTCCGACAACCCGACCAGTCCAGGTTCACTTTTCCGACCTCCCGTACCTCCCGCCGGAGCAGTGCCTGCGCCCGCGTCAGCCGGTGCTCACCAGAACTGCCGGGGGCGAAGCCCTCGCGCCGCAACCAGCGTTCTGTGTAGACGACACGATCCACCGCGACGACCACGAGCGTGTCGGCCCGGACAGCCACGGGCTCGTGACGGCGCGGTCGCTGCTCACTGCTGGTCGAGCAGGAAGGGCACGTCCGGGCAGCTCAGGCACACGAAGATGCGCAGCGCGCCGTACCGGCCGACGACCACCCCGGTCGGCTCGTACGGGTCGTCGTCCGGCTCGCCGTCCGCCCGCGTCGGCTGCCACCGCCCGGTGCCCCGCTCGGAGGAGTCGACGACGAGGGCCAGCGTGGTGGGGCCGGCGCAGCGGGGGCACGGCGTCGGGCGCAGGTCCGTCAGGCTCCAGTTGGCGTAGCCGCCGACCTTCCAGCCGGGCGCCATGAAGGTGTCGACGTAGTCCTCGTCGCCGTACCCGCCCTCCTCGTCCTCCTCGTCGACCAGCGTCCGCAGGCCCTGCGGCAGCTCCTCCGGGTACGGGTACTCGACGATCTGCTCCGGGTGCAGCCGGCACGGCCGGGGCACGTACCCGTCGGTCCCGACCTCGCCGCGCGGCGGCTCCGCGAGGAGGTCGGTCAGGTCCGCCTCCCGCCGCCAGCGCAGCTCCACCGTCGGCCCCCACGGGCCCTCGGAGTGCTCGAACGGGCACCACAGCACCTGCAACAGGTCCGCCCCGCCGGGGCGGGGCAGGTCGGGGACGTCCTGCGCGCGCAACTGCGCCAGCGCGACCATCGGGTTCGGCGCGGGATGCGGTCGCGGCACGTACCGGTGGCCGACGACCGGGCCGCCGTCGCGCGAGCCCCAGCCGGTGAAGCCCGGCCCGACCAGGCGGGCGATCTCCCGGTGCAGCTCGACCTCGCCCTCGGCCAGGACGTGCGACTGCCTGCGCCCGCGCTCCGCCGCCCGCATCCGGGCCACCAGCTCGGCCGGGAGCGGCACCTCCTCGTGCACCATGTACGGCGCGTCGCAGGTCGGCCAGGGCTCGTCGGCCGGCCAGAGCAGCGGCCCGCCCACGTGGCTCCCGGCGGCCGTGACCGCCCCCGGGCGCGGGTGCAGCCGGGTCGCTGTGCGGCCGAGCGTCTCCAGGCCGGGATAGCGGGCGAGCGCGTCGGGCGGGAGGGGCGGGGTGATCATGGCGCGATCGTAGGCGGTCGCCCCCTGTCCGCCCAGGCCCTACGGCGTCAGCGAACCGTCGCGGTGCCGCCTGCCCAGCCGCCAGCCGGCCGCCGTCCAGCACGCTCCCCAGAGCAGGAAGAACGGCGACCAGAGCAACAGATCCCACCATGCCAGGTCGCGGGCGAGGGCGGCGTGCCCGACCGGAGGCGGCCGGACGCCGGTCAGCAGCAGCGCGTCGCCGACGAGGCCGTGCCCCAGTGCCCCGACCGACCGAGCGATCATGAGGACGCCGAGCGTCCAGGTGACCGCCAGCAGCAGCCGGCGCGGCAGCGCCGCCCGCCAGGGGCGCAGGGTGGCCAGCGCGACCACGACACCGACCACCGCGGCGGCGGCCAGCACCCAGTGACTCGCCACGAAGAGCGGGTCACGGGCGAGCAGCCGTTCGCGCAGCTCCGGAGGGAGCGGGTCCTTGTCTGCCAGCGCGTTGGCCCCCAGCGCCTGCGCGAGCTTCATCGCCCCGTAGGCCGACGCGCACGCCGCCGCGCCGTACGCGCCCAGCCGCGCGCGGTCAGCCCGCGACACGTCTCGTCGCCACGTCGTAGGAGCGGATCATCGCCAGGAGCAGCCCGATCACGACGAGGCCGAGGACCCCGTGGTACCACTGCCAGCCCACGCCGAGGCCCACGAACCCGTCCAGCACCATGATCGTCGCGCCGGCCCCGACGGCCAGCAGCATGCCGGCCAGCGCCAGCAGCATCAGGGGCCTCGGCACCCGGCGCCCCGGCGCCGTGACCGTGGCGAGGGCGAGGCAGGCGCCCGCAACCCCCGACACGGCCGCCGACCACTGCGCCGTCGCCACGCCCATGACGTCGCGGGCGTAGCGTTCGTGCTCGGTAGCCGGGACGGCCGGGCCGCCCGGGAAGCCGAGCCGGGAGTCGAGGGCGAAGGCGGCCTTGCCCACGGCGTACGCGAGGAAGAGCACCGCCACCGCGTAGGCCGGCCATCGCCGCGCACCAGGAGAAGCATCCATGGTCACGACGCTAGGCCCGGCGGACCGCGCGCCGACTCCCGAGCGTGGGGGGACCGCCTCCCCCGCGGGAGGGAGGGCGTGCGTCGGAAGGCGTGCCCGGCCGGGAAGGGCCGGGCGGTGACCCCCCGCTGGTCGACCCGACCGGCGCGATGAGGTGAGGCTGCCGCTACCGTCCGACGCATGACGGTGGCCCGCTCGATCCTGCTGTTCCTGCTCGCCGCGCTCGCCGAGATCGGCGGGGCCTGGCTCGTGTGGCAGGGCTGGCGCGAGAACCGCGGGCTGCTGTGGGTGGCGGCCGGGATCGTCGCCCTCGGGTGCTACGGCTTCGTCGCCACCTTCCAGCCCGACCCGAACTTCGGCCGCATCCTGGCCGCCTACGGCGGCGTCTTCGTCGCCGGCTCCCTCGCGTGGGGCATGGTCGTCGACAAGTTCCGCCCCGACCGCTACGACCTCGTCGGCGCGGCCATCTGCCTGGTCGGGGTCGCCGTCATCATGTACGCCCCCCGCAGCGGCTGAACCACGCGGCGGTGTCGGACTCCGGCGCTACGCTGCGCGCCATGATCACGAGACCCACCGAGAAGTGGGGCCGCAGTGTGCGGGAGCAGAGGGCCGCGATCGCGGCGGGCACCCTCACCGAGGACGCCGCGTACGCCCTCCGCCTCTGGCCCGAACCCTTCATCACCGCCGTCGACACCGCTCTCGACGCCTACGAAGCAGACGTACGCTCGCTCTCCTCGCCGTCCGACGCGGAGGTCTTCGCGGCGGTGGAGCGGGTGGTCTCGGCTCTCAACGCCGTCAACGAGGAACACGGCAGGATCGAGACGGGTGAACGCGAAGACCTGTGTGAGCACGTCGACGTCGTCCTGACGGCCACCGGCCTCGACGTCGAGGCGCTCACGTCCCGACGCGGCATCGGGCGGGCCGAACTCACCGACGAGTGGCGCGACTGGTAGGGCTGCGCACACATGGTGCGCGATACCGGTTGCCCGCTCCCCGTGCCTGCGGGAGCCTTCATCGCATGATCGAGACGCGTGTGCTCAGCGAGGACGACTGGAGGTCGTGGCGGGACCTGCGGCTCGCCGCGCTGGCGGAGGCGGCGTACGCGTTCGGCTCCCGCCTGGCGGACTGGCAGGGCGACGGCGACCGCGAGGAGCGCTGGCGCGGCCGGCTGGCCATCGCCGGCTCTCACAACATCCTGGCGATGCTCGACGGGCAGCCCGTCGGGATGGCCAGCGGGGTGCCGACCGGACACGACGGCGTCGTCGAGCTGATCTCGATGTACGTGGCGCCGGCGGGACGTGGCCGGGGCGTGGGCGACCATCTCGTGCGGACCATCGAGCAGTGGGCTCGGCAGGTGGGCTCGGCGACGGTGCGGCTGGCCGTGGTCCGGGGCAACGAGAACGCCTGGGCGCTCTACCGGCGCAACGGCTTCCGTGACACGGGTGAGCTCGGTGATCTCATGCCCGACGGCGTGCGCCGGGAGCACTTCATGACCAAGAGTCTCGTGGGTTGACGGTCGGCCGGGGATCGAGGGCTTCGACCAGTGCTCGTGGCTGGTCATCGGCGGGCGACCCTGCCAGGCTCGACCACGGGCCTCTACTAACCATTGACCGCTGCATCGGGCATGGATCGGGCACGGACGCGGGGCGGCGTGTTCATGGAACAACGTTCGGCCCGCTGCGCGACCGGCGGCGCCTGACGACTTCGAAGGTCAGTGCTGCGGCAAGCGCCGCAAGCATCAAGAATCCTGTGATCAGGTCAGCGGTGATGCTGGAAGGGCCGGGCAGCAGGTGGTCTACACCTATTGTGCCGAATACCGCGGCTAAACAGAGCAGGGTAGAAGCACGAAGCGTTGCGTCACGAATCTGCCGACCACGCCACATGACCACCTGCGACGACCTTCTTCGCGCGAGAACCAGAAGGACAAGGGCAACTCCGGCATTGAGCACCGCAACCGCGCAATAGCCTACGCCGACAAGGATGTGCATGGGTCTCACGGTCAGAGCCTAACGAGACTTGCAATACAGCCTGTCGAGGATCGTGCGACCGATGTCAACGCACTCAGTCGAACCTCGGGCGCAACTCTTCTCGCATCTCCCTGTAGTTCGTCGGTCGCGTCTTCCAGCGGTCCTCGTTCGTCTCCTCGAACGTCACCGTGTACTTTCCGGTCGTCCGCTCGAACTGCACGAGGATCTTCACCGGCAGCAGATCACCAGGCTGATAGTAGCTCCCCAGGTAGGCATCCACAGCCGGTCGGATGCTCGACCAACTACAGGCCACCGGCGCGACCGCACCTTCAGGCAGGTATGCGTATCCGGACGCGCTGCGATAACCGTCGCCGAACTCCAGAACGATGGCCAGCGACTCCCAGTCTTCCACCGGTCCCTGCGTGGCGCTGGCCCACGAGGGTTCGTTCATGGCCTCGATCAACGAGCGAATGAGATCGACCGTGACGTCACTGGACATGGCGATCCCAGTCTCAGACATTGAACCGGAACTCGACGACGTCGCCGTCCTGCATGACGTACTCCTTGCCCTCGATCCGGACCTTGCCGGCGGCCTTGGCCGCCGCCATCGACTTGGCCGCGACCAGGTCGTCGAAGGAGACCACCTCGGCCTTGATGAAGCCGCGCTGGAAGTCGGAGTGGATGACCCCCGCGGCCTCCGGCGCGGTCGCGCCGACCGGGATGGTCCAGGCGCGCGCCTCCTTGGGGCCGGCGGTGAGGTACGTCTGGAGCCCGAGCGTGCGGAACCCGACCCGGACGAGCTGGTCCAGGCCCGGCTCGGGCTGGCCGATCGACTCCAGCAGCTCGCGGGCCTCCTCCTCGGGCAGGTCCACCAGCTCGGACTCGATCTTGGCGTCCATGAAGACGGCCTCGGCGGGGGCGACCAGGGCGCGCAGCTCGTCGAGGAACTCGGCGTTGCCCAGCTCGGCCTCGTCGACGTTGAAGACGTACAGGAAGGGCTTGGTGGTGAGCAGGTGCAGCTCGCGCAGGTGCTCCAGCTCGATGCCCGCGTCCTTGGCGCCCGCGTAGAGGGTGACGCCGGTGTCGAGCAGCTCGACGGCCTGCTTGGCGGCAGTGACGGCGGCGGCCCGGTCCTTGCGGAGCTTGGCCTCCTTCTCCAGCCGGGGCAGCGCCTTCTCCAGGGTCTGGAGGTCGGCGAGGATCAGCTCGGTGTTGATCGTCTCGATGTCGTCGGCCGGGGAGACCTTGCCGTCGACGTGCACCACGTTCGGGTCGGAGAAGGCCCGGACGACCTGGCAGATCGCCGAGGCGTCACGGATGTTCGCCAGGAACGCGTTGCCCCGGCCCTGCCCCTTGGAGGCGCCGCGCACCAGGCCGGCGATGTCGACGAACGACACCGGGGCGGGCAGCACCTTCTGCGAACTGAAGATCTCGGCGAGCGTGTGCAGCCGCTCGTCCGGCAGCCCGACGACGCCGACGTTGGGCTCGATGGTGGCGAACGGGTAGTTCGCCGCGAGCACGTCGTTCTTGGTCAGCGCGTTGAACAGGGTGCTCTTGCCGACGTTGGGCAGGCCGACGATGCCGATGGTGAGACTCACGACGAGCCAGCTTACGCCGGTGCCCCACGCTCCCGGTCAGGCAGGCCGGTGCGCGGTCGCCGGAGGCGGCGAAAACGGTCGCCGGGGACGGACGGACCGTTGATACCCTGCCCGGACCGACGGCAGCGACCCGAGGAGGCGAGATGAGCCGGCTGGCCGAGCTGTACGTCGCGGTCGACGTGGAGGCGGACGGGCCGATCCCCGGGCCGTACAGCATGATCTCGCTCGGCATGGCGGTCGCCGGCCACCCGGAGCTGGCCTTCTACACCGAGCTGAAGCCGATCTCCGACGAGTTCGTGCCGGCCGCGCTCGCGGTCTCCGGGCTGGACCGGGACCGGCTGCTGCGGGAGGCACCCACCGCCGAGGAGGCGATGGGTGCCGCCGCGAAGTGGGTCGACGGGCTGCGCAAGGTCGGCCGGCCGGTCTTCCTGGCCGCCCCGGCCGTCTGGGATGGCATGTTCGTGCACTGGTACTTCACCCGGTTCACCGGCCACAGCCCGTTCGGTGCCACCGGCTCCGGCGTCGACCTGCGCAGTTACTGGATGGGGCTGACCGGCTGCGAGTGGGCGCAGACCCGCAAGGGCGCGATCAAGCACGAGCTGGGGCTGACCGACGTGCCGCACACGCACCACGCCGGCGAGGACGCGGCCGAGCTGGCTCAGGTCTTCGACGCCGTACGCCAGCGACGTCCCCCGGCGCGGTGACTCAGCCGAGCAGACGCGGCGCGATCGGGGTCTCCCGCACCGTGCCGTCCTCGGCGCGGCCGACCTCGTACGCCGAGACCCCCTCGCGGTCCGCGACCGCCTCGACCAGTCGGGTGCCCCGGTAGAGCAGGCCGGTGCCGTCGTCGGTGCAGTGGGCGGTCGGCAGCGTGCCGTCGCCGACCAGCCGGTGCATCAGCGGCCGGCGCTGCTCCTCGCTGTCGTAGTGCACGCCGTTGCCGTAGGGCAGCCAGCCCAGCCCGTCGGTGAAGCCGCGCAGGGTGGTGCCGAAGCTGTCGGTGGCCCCGCCGGCGTGCCAGCAGATCGAGCCGGCGGAGACGCCGCCGAGCACCACGCCGGCCTCCCAGCACTCACGCAGGATCTCGCCGAGGCCGTGCACGCGCCAGACGGCGCAGAGGTTGGCGACACTGCCGCCGCCCACCCAGACGACGTCCTGGGCGAGCAGGTGGGCGCGGACGTCGTCGACGTTCGGCATCGGGAACAGCGCCAGGTGCGTCATCCGGAACCGACTGCCGGCGAACGCCTCGTAGACCCGGGCGAGCGTGGTCGGCTGGTCCCCCTCGGCCTGGTTGAGGAAGCAGATCCTCGGCTCCGGCCCGGCCTCGGCCAGCTCGGCGGCGAGGTCGAAGACGGGGTTGACCCGTCGGGGCCCGCCCTCCGGGCGCGGCGCGTAGATGCCCATGCTGGTGGCGAGGATGGTCGGTTCGCTGGCGGGCACGGTCGTCCTTCCGTCGGGGTCGGCGGTGCCCATCCTGCCCGAGGCCCGCCCCCGGCCGCCGGCCGCCCGTCCTCCGAGGCCCGTCGCGAGGCCACTCGCCGCCCGGCCGCCCGCCCGGCCGCCCCGCCGGCCCGAGCGCCACCGCCGTCGGTCGCCGAGGTCCGCGCCGCCGCTCACCGCCCGCCGTCGGTGGCCGCGCCCAGCAGCGTACGCAGCAGGTCGGCGAGGCGCCGCTGGTCCTCGGCGGGCAGCGCGTCGAGCAGCCGGCGCTGGACGGCCAGCCCCGCCTCGGCGGCCTCCTCCACCAGATTGAGGCCGGCCGGGGTGAGGGAGACCTGGAGCCCGCGCCGGTCCGCCGGGTCGGGCGAGCGGCGGACCAGCCCGGCGCGTTCCAGCCGGTCGAGCCGGCCGGTCATCCCCCCGGAGGTGAGCATCAGCGAGGCGGTGAGCGCCTTCGGCGCCAACGTGTAGGGGGCGCCGGCGCGGCGCAGGGCGGCGAGCACGTCGAACTCGCCCCGGCTGATCGACCAGCGGGCGTAGGTGCGCTCCTGCTCGTCGCCGACGAGCCGGGCCAGCCGGTAGATCCGGCCGAAGACCGCCATCGGCTCAGGACGCATCCCGGGCCGCTCCCGCTGCCACTGCTCGACGATGCCGTCGACGTCGTCCCGCTCGGTCACCCCCGGATTGTGCCGCACCTCGCACTCCCGATTTACCTCGCCACAAAGTAGCTTAGCAGCAAGATGCTTAGCGACAAGGATTGAGGAGGGACCGTGGACCGACGCTGGCGCGACATCCTGCTCACCGCCGCCGCGCCGACCGCGTGGGGCACGACGTACCTGGTCACCAGCGAGCTGCTGCCGCCCGACCGGCCGCTCTGGTCCGGCGTGATCCGGGCCCTCCCCGCCGGCCTGCTGCTGCTCGCGCTGACCCGGCACCGCCCGCGCGGCGTCTGGTGGTGGCGCGCGGCCGTGCTCGGCGCGCTGAACATCGGGGCGTTCTTCCCGCTGCTCTTCCTCGCCGCGTACCACCTGCCCGGCGGCACCGCCGCGGTGCTCGGCGCCACCCAGCCGCTGCTGGTGGCGGGGCTGACGATGCTCGCGCTCCAGGAACGGCCCCACCCCCGGGCGCTGGCCGCCGCGCTCGCGGCGCTGGCCGGGGTCACCCTGGTCGTGCTGCGCCCCCACGCGGGCCTCGACCCGACCGGCGTCGCCGCCGGGCTCACCGCCACCGCCGCGATGGGCGCGGGCCTGGTGCTGACCCGGCGCTGGGGCCGCCCGCCCGGCGTCGGCACGCTCACCGCCACCGGCTGGCAGCTCACCGCCGGCGGGCTGATGACGGTGCCGGCGGCCCTGCTGGTCGAGGGGACGCCACCCGTGCCCGACCCGCCGGCGCTGGTGGGGTACGCGTGGCTGACGCTGGCCGGGACGGCGCTGGCGTACGCGCTGTGGTTCCGGGGCGCGGCCCGGCTGCCGGTCACCCAGGTCTCGCTGCTCGGCGCGCTCAGCCCGCTGACGGCCGCCGCGCTCGGCTGGGCCGTGCTCGGGCAGGCGATGACCGGCTGGCAGCTCGCCGGCTTCGCCGTGGCGGTCGGCGCCACCGTCGCCGGGCAGCTGCCGGTGCGCCGGCCCGCCCCGGTGGGTCAGTCGCGGGGGCCGGCCTGGCGGGGGACCACGGCCTCGATCGGCAAGGTGCCGGGGGCCAGTTCCCCGGCGGCGGCCAGCGGCAGGGTGAAGCGGGCCTCGGCGGCGGGACCGGCCGCGTACGACTCGCGGAGCATCCAGCGCACCTCGTCGGCCGTCCAGCCCAGTCCCGCCCGGCCGGCGATCTCCCGGACCAGCCGCAGCGCCACCCGGGTGTCGTCGTCGTAGAACCGCATGCACCAGTGGTGCACCCACATGCCCAGCGCGCGGAGGCCGTCGGCGTCGAGCGAGCGCACGAGCCGGCCGCAGGCGGTGTCGCCGAACGCCCGCCCCGGGTCACCGGCCCGGTCCCGTTCGATCGCGCCGACGGCGGCCGGGGCGACCGCGCGCATCCGGTCGTAGAAGCGCTGCACCACCACGCCGTCCAGCGGAGGGTGCCCGTCCCGTGTCGACGCCGCCTCCCGACCCGCCACGCTCACCATCGCCGCACCCCTTCTTGAGTTGGTGGCCGGACGGTACCGACCACAACCGACACTTTCGGCTCCGGACGTCCCGTTCCCGCCCGCACGGCCACGTCCGATTCCCGCGAGCCACGGGCGCCGAGCAGGGGCATCATCGGTGACGTGGAGTTGGACTTCGAGCGGTGCTACCGGGCGGTCGACAGCCGCGACCAGCGGTTCGACGGCTGGTTCTACACGGGCGTCACGTCGACCGGGATCTACTGCCGGCCGTCCTGTCCGGCGATGACCCCGAAGCGGCAGAACGTCCGGTTCTTCCCCTCGGCCGCCGCCGCCCAGACGGCGGGGCTGCGCGCCTGCCGGCGCTGCCGGCCGGACGCCGCCCCGGGCTCGCCCCAGTGGGACGTGCGGGCCGACGTGGTCGGCCGGGCCATGCGGCTGATCGCCGACGGGGTGGTCGACCGGGACGGCATCCCGGGACTGGCCGCCCGGCTCGGCTACACCGAGCGGCACCTGCACCGGATGCTGCGGGCCGAGATGGGCGCCGGTCCCCTGGCCCTGGCCCGGGCGCAGCGCGCGCAGACCGCCCGCACCCTGATCGAGACGACCGGGCTGAGCATGGCGGAGGTCGCGTTCGCCGCCGGGTTCGGCAGCGTCCGGCAGTTCAACGACACCGTCCGGGAGGTGTTCGGGGCGGCCCCGTCCGAGCTGCGCACCGCCCGCCGTCGGTGCCCCGCGCCGGGCGGGGCGGGCACGATCACGCTGCGGCTCGCGTACCGCCCGCCGCTGCACGCGCGGGCGCTGCTGGACTTCCTCGCGCTGCGCGCGCTGCCCGGCGTCGAGGAGGTGCGCGACGGGACGTACCGGCGGGGCCTGCGGCTGCCGCACGGCCCGGGCGAGGCGGCCCTGACCCCGGCGGACGGGCACGTGACGGCGACGCTGCGGCTGACCGACATGCGCGACCTCGCCCCCGCGGTGGCCCGCTGCCGCCGCCTGCTCGACCTCGACGCCGATCCGACCGCCGTCGACGGCACCCTCGCCGCCGACCCGGCGCTGGCCCGGGCGGTCGCCGCCGAGCCGGGGATCCGGCTCCCCCGCTCGGTCGACGGCTTCGAGATGGCCATGCGGGCGATCGTCGGCCAACAGGTCTCCGTCCGCTCCGCCCGCACCACCCTCGCCCGGCTCCTGACCCACCTGCGCCCACCCGTGCCCGGCCCCGGCGCTGTTGATCAAGAGGTTTGGGCACCCGGGGAGCGCTCTCGGGAGCCGAAGCCTCTTGATCGACCAGCCGAGGGGACAGGGAGGGCCGAGGGGGCCGGTTGGCTGCGGGGGTTTCCGAGTGCCGAGGAGGTGCTCGGGGTGCCGGACGAGGTGTTCGGGATGCCGGCGGGGCGGCGGGAGACCATCCGCGCGCTGGCGCGGGCCGTCGCCGACGGGTCGCTGGACCTGGCGCCGGGCGGGGACCGCGAGGAGACCGTCCGGCGACTGCTGGCGCTACCGGGGATCGGGCCATGGACCGCCGGCTACGTCGCGATGCGCGCCCTCGGCGACCCGGACGTCCTGCTCCCCACCGACCTCGCCGTACGCCGCGGCGCCGCCGCCCTCGGCCTACCCGACGATCCAAGGACCCTCGACACGTACGCCGACCGCTGGCGCCCCTGGCGCTCGTACGCGGTGATCCGACTCTGGAGAGCAGCATGAGCATGAACGACAGCACCGTCATCGACACCCCCGCCGGGCCGCTCAGCATCGTGGCCGGTCCGGACGGCGCGGTCCGGGCGGCGGGGTTCACCGGCGACCCGGAGAGCCTGCTCCCCCTGATGCACCCGGCCCTGCGGGCGCCGCTGCGGCACCGGGCCGACCTCGGCCCGGTCACCGCCGCCGTGGCGTCCTATCTGGACGGCGAGCTGGCCGCGATCGACGCCGTGCCGGTGGAGCAGCACACGCGGGGCGCGTTCATGGCGCACGCCTGGCAGGTGCTGCGCGAGGTGAAACCGGGCGACCCGGTGACCTACACCGGTTTCGCCGGGCTGGCCGGCCGCCCCGCCGCCGTACGCGCCGCCGCCGCGGCCTGCGCCCGCAACGCCGCCGCCCTGTTCGTCCCCTGCCACCGGGTGCTGCGCACCGACGGGACGCTCGGCGGCTACCGGTGGGGGCTGGACGTGAAGCGGTGGCTCCTCGGGCACGAGCGGCACTGACGGGCAGCCGACCGGCGCCGGCGGTGGGGCGACTCCTGCTCCGCGCCGGCGGCAGGCCCGACCGCCGCGGGGCCGAACCACGTGGTCCGGCCCCCGGCCACTGCCTACCATCGACGGATGACCGACACGGACAGGACGGCCCGCGCCGGAGTCCCCGAACGTCCGAGCCTGGACGGCATCGAGGAGACCTGGGCACGCCGCTGGCAGGAGGACGGCACCTACGCCTTCGACCGGGCCAGGCCGACCGTTCCGGGTCGCGGCGCGGCGTCGGACGCGCCGAGCCGGAACGGCCGCCGGTCCGACGTGTACGCGATCGACACCCCGCCACCGACCGTGTCCGGCGAGCTGCACATGGGGCACGTCTTCTCGTACACCCACACGGACGTGGTGGCCCGGTTCCAGCGGATGCGCGGGCGGACGGTCTTCTACCCGATGGGCTGGGACGACAACGGCCTGCCCACCGAGCGCCGGGTGCAGAACGTGTACGGCGTGCGCTGCGACCCGTCGTTGCCCTACGACCCGGACTGGCGGGCCCCCGAGGCGCCCGTCGGCGAGGCGGCCCGCAGGGACCCGACCCCTGTCTCCCGGCGGAACTTCATCGAGCTGTGCGAGCGGCTGACCGCCGCCGACGAGCAGGTCTTCGAGGCGCTCTGGCGGCGGCTCGGGCTCTCCGTGGACTGGTCGTTGACGTACACCACGATCGGCTCGGCGGCGCGGGCGGCCTCGCAGCGGGCGTTCCTGCGGAACCTGGCCCGGGGCGAGGCGTACCAGGCGGAGGCGCCGACGCTCTGGGACGTCGGGTTCGCCACCGCCGTCGCCCAGGCGGAGCTGGAGGACCGGGAGCGGCCCGGGGCGTACCACCGGCTGCGGTTCGCCGGGCCGGGCGGGCGCGAGGTGCTCATCGACACCACCCGCCCGGAACTGCTGCCGGCCTGCGTGGCGCTGGTCTGCCACCCCGCCGACGAGCGGTACGCCGACCTGGTCGGCGGCACCGCGCGTACGCCGGTCTTCGGGGTGGAGGTGCCGGTGCGGGCGCACCCGCTGGCGGACCCGGCCAAGGGCACGGGCATCGCGATGGTCTGCACCTTCGGCGACCTGACCGACGTGACCTGGTGGCGGGAGCTCCAGCTGGACACCCGCGTGGTGATCGGCCGCGACGGACGGCTGCTGCCCGAGCCGCCGGCGGGCGTGCCGGGGCAGCCGTACGCGGCGCTCGCCGGGCAGACCGTCAACGGCGCCCGACGGACGCTGGTGCAGATGCTGGCCGCCGCCGGCGACCTGGTCGGCGAGCCGCGACCCGTCACCCACCCGGTGAAGTTCTACGAGCGCGGCGACCGGCCGCTGGAGATCGTCTCGACCCGGCAGTGGTACCTGCGCAACGGCGGACGCGACGCGGGCCTGCGCGACGAGCTGCTGGCCCGGGGCGGGGAGCTGCGCTGGGTGCCCGAGCACATGCGGCACCGCTACGCGCACTGGGTGGGCGGCCTGACCGGTGACTGGCTGGTCAGCCGGCAACGCTTCTTCGGCGTGCCGGTGCCGGTGTGGTACCGGCTCGACGACGCTGGCGAGCCGGACTGGTCCCAGCCTCTCACGCCGGAGGAGTCCGCGCTGCCGATCGATCCGTCCACCGACGCCCCGCCCGGGTTCGAGGAGTCGCAGCGGGGCCGCCCGGGTGGCTTCGTCGGCGACCCGGACGTGCTCGACACCTGGGCCACCTCGTCGCTGACCCCGCAGATCGCCGGCGGCTGGGAGACCGACCCGGACCTGTTCGCCCAGGTCTTCCCGATGGACCTGCGCCCGCAGGGGCAGGAGATCATCCGCACCTGGCTGTTCTCCACTGTGGTCCGCGCACACCTGGAGCACGGGATGCTGCCCTGGCGGGACACGGTGCTCTCCGGCTGGATCCTCGACCCCGACCGGAAGAAGATGTCCAAGTCCAAGGGGAACGTGGTCACCCCGATGGCGTTGCTGGAGCAGCACGGCTCCGACGCGGTGCGGTACTGGGCGGCGAACGGCAGGCCGGGCATGGACCTCGCCTTCGACCCGGCCCAGATCAAGGTCGGCCGGCGGCTGGCCACCAAGCTGCTGAACGCGTCGAAGTTCGCCCTCGGGCTGGGCGCCGCCGACGCGCTGCGGGCGCCGGCCACCGAGCCGCTGGACCGCGCCATGCTCGCCGAGCTCTCCGGCGTGGTCGCCGCCGCGACGTCGGCGCTGGAGACGTACGACCACACGGCGGCGTTGCAGGTCGCCGAGGGCTTCTTCTGGCGGTTCTGCGACGACTACATCGAGCTGGTGAAGGAACGCGCCTACGGCTCCGGGCCGGGAGCCGACTCCGCCCGGGCGGCGCTGGCCACCGCGCTCTCGGTGCAGCTGCGGCTGTTCGCCCCGGTGCTGCCGTTCGCGACCGAGGAGGTGTGGTCGTGGTGGCGGTACGGCTCGGTGCACCGCGCCACCTGGCCCACCACGTACGAGGTGGACCGGGCGATCCAGGGCGCCGGCGAACCGGAGCTGCTGCGGCTGGCCGCGGACGCGCTCAGCCAGGTGCGCCGCGCCAAGTCGGAGCGGAAGCTGTCGATGAAGGCGGAGGTGCCGCTCGCCGAGGCGCTCGGCCCGGCGGCCCTGCTGGAACAGCTCACCGTGATCGCCGACGACCTCCGGGCCGCCGGCCGCATCGCCAAGCTGGACCTGCTCCCCGACCGCACCCCGGAACTCGTGATCGCCTGCGCGTTCTGACCGACCGGCCCCGGCGCGCCGCGCCCGGCGCGCGCCCCGCCGCCAGGTCGTCGCGGCTCCGGCGCGGTGGGGCTCACCAGCCGCGCAGGAGGCGCAGGCCGAGGAGGAAGGCGACGACGGCGGGGCCGACCAGCAGGGTGATCGCCTGGAGGCGGTACGGCATCCGGTGCCGGGTCAGCTCCACCGCGTTGCCCAGCACGATCACCCCGGCCAGCATCAGGAACGCGCCCCACATCGGGGCGGCGGCCACGTCGACCAGGCCCACGCGGATCAGTTGGAGCGTCCCGCCGAGCAGCAGGGCGCCGGCCAGCGCGAGCAGGGAGACCGCCCGGTGCAGCCCCCGGGCCAGCGGATGGACCAGCCGCCAGCGGTAGGTGCCGGCGACCGCCAGGCACGGCAGGATGACCATCAGGGGCCAGCCCCGCCCGAACACGCCGAACATCAGCAGCGCCCCGACCGCGAAGACCAGCGCGCCGAGGCAGGCGACCACGTAGCCGGCGAAGGCCCGACCGCCGCCCCTGGCCAGCAGCGGCCCGCCGGTGGCGGCGATCAGCGCGCCGGGGATCAGCACGAACCCCGCCCACCAGTGGAAGTGCCCGGTCGCCTGCGCGGCCGTGGTGGTAGCCGCCGCCGCCAGCCCGGCCACCGCCAGGCTGACCATCCAGTGCCGGCCAGCGCCCGGATAGGACTCCCGCGACATCATCAGCCCCGTCTCCGCGCTCACGCCGTCAGCCTCGCCCAGCCGCCCGGCCCGGTCCATCCGGCCAGCCCTACCATCGCAGGTCGGGCCGGCCGGACGGCCGTCACATCGGAGATCAGCTCGTCTCGCCGGCCACGCTGAATGAGCGAAGCCGGTCGATGGCCAGCACCGTGAAGCCCACGCTGATCAACGCGGCCATCACCGCCGCCACCGGCACCGAGACGCCGGCCTCCAGCAGCCCGGTGGGGGCCAGCCGGTCGGCGAGGGCGATCACGTACTGCTGGATGGAGAGCACCTTGGTGCCGCTGACGACGTTGCCGAGCAGCCCCTCCCAGATCAGCACGTAGACCAGGCCGAGCAGCACCGGCCGCCGGGTGAGGAGGCTGAGCGCCACGAACAGCGCCGAGTACGCCAGCGCCCCCACCGCCGACGCGGCGGCGAGGGACAGTCCGAGGCGTACGGAATCGGCCAGCACGCCCGCCACGTAGAGCGGCACGGCGACGGTGACCGCGGTGACGCCGGCGGCCACCGCCAGCTTGGGCAGCACGATCTGCCAGCGCGGCAGCGGCTTGGTCAGGATGTGCACGACCGTGCCGTCGTCGATCTCGGCCCCCAGCACGCCGGTGCCGACGATCAGGGCGACCACCGGGAGCACCACGGCCAGGCCGAGGCCGACCAGCACCGGCGGACCCCACTCGCCCGGGTCCACCCCCAGCGCGCGGGAGAGCACGGCGAGCAGCACCAGCACCACGGGCAGCGGCAGCAGCAGGAGGAACCGGCGACGCCCGAACAGCCCCCGCACGGTGATCCAGGAAACGGTAGACATGGTTCAGGCCTCCACCAGGTAGGAGAAGACGCTCTCCAGGGATTCGTCCTCGGGCACCAACTGCCGCACCCGGATGCCCTCCGCCAGGGCGATCTTCGGCAGGACGCGGGTGAACGCGCCGTAGTCGCCGGCCCGCACGGTCAACCCGGTGCGGCCCAACTCGACCCCCGTCACCGACGCCTCGGCCATGAGCGCCACGGCGAGCGCCCGGTCGTCGGTGGAGTGCACGGCGAAGACGTGCGGCCGGTTGGTCATCAGCCGGCGGATGGTGCGGAAGTCGCCGGAGGCGGCCAGCCGGCCGGCGACCATCACCTGGACGGTGCCGGAGACCTGCTCGACCTCCTCCAGGATGTGCGAGCTGAACAGGATGGTCCGGCCGGCGTCGCCGAGGCGGTGCAGCAGCTCCATCATGTGCAGCCGCTGGCGCGGGTCCATCCCGTTGAACGGCTCGTCGAGCAGCAGCACCTGCGGCTCGTGCACCAGCGCCGCGGCCACCCGGGCGCGCTGCCGCATGCCCTTGGAGTACGTGCCGATCCGGCGGTCCTGCGCGCCCTCCATCTCCACCAGGGCGATGGCCCGGCGGGCCGCCTCCGCCGGGTCCGGCAGCCGGTGCAGCTTCGCGCTGGCCAGCACGAACTCGTACGCGGTGAGGAAGGTGTGCACCGCCTCCCGCTCGCTGACCAGGCCGAGTTGGCGGTAGACCTCGGGATTGCGCCAGGTGGGCCGGCCGTCCAGGCTCACCGCCCCGCGCGACGGCGCCAGGAAGCCCGCCATCATGTGCAGCAGGGTGGTCTTGCCCGCGCCGTTCGGGCCGAGCAGCCCGGTGACCCCGGGGCCGAGGCTCATGCTGACGTCGTTGACCGCCACCACGTTGCCGTACCAGCGGGAGACGCCCGCGAGGTCGAGGGTGCTGGTGGCGGCGGTCGGCGTACCGGCCACCTGGTCGGCGCTGATCGTGGTCATCGGGCGGCCACCTTCCGGTATCGCAGCATCAGCAGGGTCACGCAGCCGGCCACGAGCAGCACGGCGGCGACCGCGTAGACGGGACCGAAGTCGCCGATCATGAGCCCCTCCTGTCCCTTGGGGAGCAGGTCGCCGAGGGCCCAGTCGCCGACGCCCCGCACCAGCGTGGACGGCGAGGCGAGGAAGGCCAGTTCGTTGACCGTCTGGGACGGCATGATCGACAGGGTGCCGACGATCGGGGTGGTCATCAGGAACACGGCCACGATCCCACCGGCCGCGAACGCCCGCTTGCCGGTGAGCGAGGCGACCAGCAGGCCGACCGAGGCGAAGACCACCGCCCAGAGCCCGGCGTAGAGCAGCCCGGGCAGCAGGTCGAGCAGCTCGTTCCAGACCCCGCGCATGCCGTCGCCGGTGGTGAAGGCGGCGCCCAGGAACATCAGCAGCTGCGGCCCGCCGAGCAGCAGCCAGAGCGCGGTCGCCAGCGCCAGCAGCTTGGCCAGCGGGTAGTCCGAACGCGGCAGCGGCCGGGAGAAGTAGAGCGGCAGCACCCCGCTGCGCAGGTCCCGCGAGACCAGCTCGGGGGCGACCACCGCGACGAAGAAGATGACCAGCCAGGCCATGTTGTCGGCGAACTGGGCGTACGTCATCACCGCCTCGCCGACCTGGCTGCGCACCGCGGTGAGCCCGGCGGCCACCACGGTGACAATGGCGACCACCAGCCAGGGGAAGATCTTGGCCTTGGCGCTGCGGCCCAGCCCGAACGCCGTCCGCAGGCCGTGCAGGTAGAGCGCGCCGAAGACGGCCCGGCGGCCCAGCCGGGGGCCGGTGTAGCGCTGGTAGCCGATGTCGTGGATGACGCCGGTCGGCTCAGGCATGGCTGGGCTCCCTCGTGGCGAAGAGTTCGGCCACCCGGTGCCGGCGCTGGTCCAGCCGGTGCAGCGGCAGGTCCAGCTCGGCGACCGCGCCGAGGATCAGGTCGTAGGTGGCGTCGTCGGCGAGCTCGACGAGCAGCAGCCGACCGTCCCGGCGTACCGGCAGGTCGAGCGCGGCCAGCCGGGCGGCCAGCTCGTCGGTGCCCTCGCTGACCTCGACGGCGAGCACGTCGGTGGCCGAGGTCATGGCGGAGATGTGGTCGGCGCGCAGCAGCCGCCCGCCGTCGATGGCGACCAGGGTGTCGCAGATCCGCTCGACCTCGCCCAGCAGGTGCGAGCAGACCAGCACGGAGATGCCGAACTCGGTGCCGATGCGGTGCACCAGCGCCAGCATGGCGTCGCGGCCGGCCGGGTCGAGGCCGTTGGTCGGCTCGTCGAGCAGCAGCAGGTCGGGGTCGTGCACCAGGGCCTGGGCGAGCTTGACCCGCTGCTTCATGCCGGTGGAGTAGCCGCCGACCGGGCGGTAGCGCTCCTCGTAGAGCCCGACGTGCCGCAGCGCCTCGGAGGCCCGCTCCCGGGCGACCGTACGCGGCAGGCCGCTGACCCGGCCGAGGTGGGTGACCAGCTCGGCGGCGGAGAGGTCCGGCGGCAGGGCGTCGTGCTCGGGCATGTAGCCGACCCGGGCACGCACCTGGGCGGAGTCGGTGGTCGGGTCGAGGCCGAGCACCCGGACCCGGCCGCTGGTCGGGGCGAGGAGGCCGAGCAGGATCTTGATGAGGGTGGACTTGCCGGCGCCGTTCGCGCCGACCAGCCCGATGATCCCCGGCTCGACCGCGACGGTGAGGTCGGCCAGCGCGGTGACCCCACCCCCGTACGTCTTGGTCAGCGACTCGGTCGCGATCAGTGTCACGTGGTACAGCGTAGGAGGCGATGTGCGCCGTGGGCAGCGGCTCGGCCCCCGGCGCTCCCCTGATCCTGGCGGTCCGCGTCCCCTAGGGTCCCCGGCGGTCTCGCGGCGGTCCCCGCGCCGTCGGGACGGTGGCGGACGCTCCGACGCCGCCGGGACGGATCGACGGCCGCCACGCCGCAGCGGGGCGGACAGGACGGGGCCCGAACCGACACACTGTCCCCCATGCTTACCCGACTGTTCCGCGCGCCGCTGACGTGGGTGGTGGTCGTCGTCCTCGCCGCCGGGTCGGCGTTCGGCCTCTACTGGTTCCAGCCGTGGAAGCTGGTCACCGACGCCGAGGTCGACGAGGCGCTCTCGAGCGTGGAGCCCACACCGGCTCCGATCGGTTCCGCCACCCGCGCGACGGCCGCCCCCGCCGGGCCGGTCCTGGTCGGCCGGGGCGACTTCGTGACCCACGAGCACGACACGTCGGGCAGCGCGCGGATCGTCCGCCGCCCCGACGGGCGACACCGGCTGGAGTTGGTCGGGCTGGCCACCTCCAACGGCCCGGACCTGCGGGTCTGGCTCACCGACCAGCCGGTGCGCAGCGGCACCGCCGGCTGGCGGGTCTTCGACGACGGCCGGTGGGTCGAGCTGGGCCGGCTGAAGGGCAACCGGGGCGACCAGGGCTACGACATCCCCGCCGACGTCGACCTGACCGGTTTGACCAGCGTCTCCATCTGGTGCAAGCGGTTCGCCGTCTCCTTCGGGGCCGCGCCGCTGACCCCGCCCGGCTGACCCGCCGGTCGCCGCCCCGGGCCGTCGTGCCCGCCGGTGGAGTGGCGCTCTCGACCGATCGCCGACCGGCTGAGAAACTGTGTGCCGGCCGGGTCTGGTTTGGGGGATGGATGAGCAACAGCTGGGTGCTGCCCGACGAGGTGCTCCGGGACGCGCCGGCGTACACGCCGCGCCCCGGTGAGCTGGCTGACCTGGAGCTGCTGCTGATCGGGGCGTACGCCCCGCTGGCCGGCTTCATGACCCGCGCCGACCTGGTCTCGGTGAGCCGCCGGGGGCGGCTCGCCGACGGCTCGCCCTGGCCGGTGCCGGTGACCCTCCAGGTGCCGACGGCGCTCGCCCAGGGCCTCGACCCGCGCGACGAGGCACGCCGCACCCTGGTGCTCACCGACGGGGAGGGCGCGCCGGTCGCGGCGCTGGAGGTCGCCGACGTGTGGCAGGTCCGCGACGGGGTGGCCGGCGTCGGGGGCACGGTCCGCCGGCTCGGCGACGGTGGCCACGGCCCGTTCCGGCGGCTGCGCCGCACCCCGGAGGAGATACGCCCGCTGCTGCCGTCCGGTCGGGTGCTCGGGGTGGTCGCCGACCGTCCGCTGCACCGGCCGCAGCTCGCCCAGATCGCCCACGCGGTCCGCACGCTCGGCGCCCACCTGCTCGTGATGATCCCGGTCGGCGAGGACGGCCTGGGCGGGTTGCCCCCGGAGGCGCTGGTGCGCAGCGTCTTCGCCGCCCGGGACCGGATGCCGCCGGCCACGCTGGTGGCCGTGCCGCTGTCCCGGCGGCGCGACGAGATCAGCGACGCGCTGCTGCGGGCCCGGGTGTCGGCGGCGTACGGCGTCACGCACCTGCTCTCCACCGGCGAGATGCTCTCCGGCGCCGGCCTGCGGGTGCTGGTGCCGCGCGAGCTGGCCTACGACAACCGCGACGGGCAGTGGCGCTGGCGGGAGGACATCCCGCCGCGCAACCGGCGCCTGGCGCTGACCCAGCCGGAGATCGACGACCTGCTGGACCGGGGCTTCCCGCTGCCCGAGTGGCACACCCCGCCGGCGGTGGCGAAGGAGCTGGCCCGGGCCCGGCCGCCGCGGCGGCACCGGGGCCTGGTGATCTTCCTGACCGGGCTCTCGGGTTCCGGCAAGTCGACGATCGCCCGGGGCCTGGCCGACGTGCTGCGCGAGCAGGGCGACCGGAGCATCACGCTGCTCGACGGTGACGTGGTGCGCCGCGAGCTCTCCGCCGGGCTGGGCTTCAGCAAGGCCGACCGGGACCTGAACGTCCGGCGGATCGGCTGGGTGGCGGCGGAGATCGCCCGGCACCACGGCGTCGGCATCTGCTGCCCGATCGCCCCGTACGCCCAGGCCCGCGCGACCGCCCGGGAGATGGCCCTGGCCGCCGGTGCGGGCTTCCTGCTGGTGCACGTGGCGACCCCGCTGGAGGTCTGCGAGCAGCGGGACCGCAAGGGCCTCTACGCCCGGGCGCGGGCCGGCCTGCTCACGGGGATGACCGGCATCGACGACCCCTACGAGGTGCCGACCGACGCGGACCTGGTGGTCGACACCAGCGACATGACGATCGACGAGGCGGTCGAGGCCGTCCTGCACCACCTGAACGAGACGGGCTGGGTCGAACCCCGGCTCCCGTCCATCTGATCGGCCCTCCGCCTACCGGTGGTCCCCTCCTTCGCGCTAGTGTTCATCTTTGTTCGAACACGTTCGACCGCGTGAGAGCGCACAGCTGGCACGGAGGTACGGCGGATGCTCGCTCAGCAGCGGCAGGCGGCCATCCTGGAACGGGTCCGCGCCACCGGCGGCGTGCGGGTCACCGAGCTGGCCGCCGAGTTCGGCGTCTCGGACATGACCATCCGCCGCGACCTGGAGGCGCTGCACGAACGCGGCCTGCTGGCCAAGGTGCACGGCGGCGCCACGGCGGCCGGCCCCGGCTCGACCGACGAGCCGGGCTTCCGGGCCAAGTCGGTGCGGCAACTGGCGGAGAAGGCGGCCATCGCCGGCCGCGCCGCCGAGCTGGTCCGCCCCGGGGCGGCGGTCGCCCTCTCCGCCGGCACCACCACCGCCGAGCTGGCCCGCCGACTGGTGGACGTGCCGGGCCTGACCGTGGTCACCAACTCGCTGCCGGTGGCCGAGATCCTGCACGCCGGCGGCCGGTCGGACCAGACCGTGGTGCTCACCGGCGGGGTGCGTACGCCGTCGGACGCGCTGGTCGGGCCGCTGGCCGTCGCGGCCATCCGGTCGCTGCACCTGGACCTGATCTTCCTCGGCGTACACGGGATCACCGAACGGGCGGGGTTCACCACCCCGAACCTGATGGAGGCGGAGACCGACCGCGCCCTGGTGGCCGCCGCCGACCGGCTGGTGGTGCTCGCCGACCACTCCAAGTGGGGCACCGTCGGCATCTCCTCGATCGTTGAGCTTTCCGCCGCACACCTGCTGGTCACCGACGACCGGCTGCCTCCCGACGCGCGGCGGGTGCTCGACGACCGGGTGGGCGAGCTGGTGGTCGTGCCCGCGACGGGCGCGGGACGGACGGCCACGACGACAGATGAGGGGATGGCGAGGTGAAGCGCACCGCGATCGCGCTGGCCGACGGCCGGGAGCTGATCTACTTCGACGAGCGGGACGACGCCGTCCGGGACCAGCCGGACCGGCGCGAGCTGCCCCCGCCGCCGCCCGCGTCGCAGCTGCGGCTGGACCCGCTGACCGACGAGTGGGTGGCCGTCGCCGTGCACCGGCAGACCCGCACCTTCCTTCCGCCGGCCGACCAGTGCCCGCTCTGCCCCAGCACCGACGGTCGGCAGAGCGAGATCCCGGCGCCCGACTACGACGTCGCCGTCTTCGAGAACCGGTTCCCCTCGCTGAGCGGCCGGGTGGCCGACGAGCCCGCCGAGATCACCCCGTTCACCCCCGTCCGGCCCGGCGTGGGCCGCTGCGAGGTGGTCTGCTTCACCGACGACCACCAGGCGTCCTTCGCCTCCCTCCCGCCGCGTCGGGTGCGCACGGTCCTCGACGCGCTCGCCGACCGCACGGCGGCGCTCGCGGAGCTACCCGGGGTGGAGCAGGTGTTCTGCTTCGAGAACCGGGGCGTGGAGATCGGCGTGACCCTGCACCACCCGCACGGCCAGGTCTACGCGTACCCCTTCGTGACCCCGCGGACCCGGGCGCTGCTGGCCGCCGCCCGCCGGCACGCGGACCGCACCGGCGGGCGCAACCTCTACGCAGACGTGCTCGCCGCCGAGCGGGCCGCCGGCGACCGGGTGGTCGCCGCCAACGAACACTGGACGGCGTACGTCCCGGCGGCGGCCCGCTGGCCGTTCGAGGTGCACGTGGCCCCGCACCGGCCGGTGCCGGACATCCCCGCGCTGAACTACGCCGAGCGGGACGCCTTCGGGCCGCTCTACCTGGACCTGCTGCGCCGCTTCGACGGGCTGTTCGACCTGCCGATGCCCTACATCGCCGCCTGGCACCAGGCGCCGGTACGCGTCGACCGCGAGCTGGGCCACCTGCACCTGCAGCTGTTCAGCATCCGGCGCGCGAAGGACAAGCTGAAGTACCTGGCGGGCTCGGAGTCCGCGATGGGCGTCTTCATCAACGACATCGCCCCCGAGCGCGCCGCCGAGCTCCTCCGCGCCGTGTGAAGCACGGGCGCCTGAACTGGCCGGCAGGGAGGGTGGAGACAGGGCGCGGGGGGCCCGGGACAGGGCCCCCCGCAGGGAAGGGACGGCTGGCTGTGCGCGACAGCCGGGAAGGCTGGCTGATCGGCACGCTTGCCGCGAGGCGACCGCGGTCAACCTTCCTGGACGCGACTGGCATCTCGTCCACCCAGGTCAACGAGGCGCGCCGGAGTTGGTGACGCGACCGGCGTGTCACCTGCCGACACGCCGCCAGCCCCGAGCGTCGGCGGGAACGGCGGAGCCCGCCGGCGAGGGCCGGCGGGCTCCTGGGTGACCCGGCGGCAGCACCACGGGGGTGCCGCCCGAGGGCGCGCGGAGGATCAGGCGGAGAGCTTGCGCGCCAGGTTCTCGTCGAGCGCGTTCATGAACTCGTCGGTGGTCAGCCACGGGGCGTCCCGCGAGATGAGCAGCGCGAGGTCCTTGGTCATCTGGCCGCCCTCGACGGTGTCGACGATGACCTGCTCCAGGGTGTCGGCGAACTCGGTGACCGCCGGGGTGCCGTCCAGCTTGCCCCGGTGGGCCAGGCCCCGGGTCCAGGCGTAGATCGACGCGATCGGGTTGGTCGAGGTCTTCTCGCCCTTCTGCCACTGCCGGTAGTGCCGGGTGACCGTGCCGTGCGCGGCCTCGGCCTCGACGGTACGACCGTCCGGGGAGAGCAGCACCGAGGTCATCAGGCCCAGCGAGCCGAAGCCCTGCGCGACGGTGTCGGACTGCACGTCACCGTCGTAGTTCTTGCAGGCCCAGACGTAGCCGCCCTCCCACTTGAGCGCCGCGGCGACCATGTCGTCGATCAGCCGGTGCTCGTAGGTGATGCCGGCGGCGTCGAACTCGGCCTTGAACTCGTTCTCGAACACCTCGGCGAAGATGTCCTTGAACCGGCCGTCGTACGCCTTGAGGATGGTGTTCTTGGTGGACAGGTAGACCGGGTAGTTGCGGTCCAGGCCGTACCGGAACGACGCGCGGGCGAAGTCCCGGATCGACTCGTCGAAGTTGTACATGCCCATGGCGATGCCGCCGCCGGAGAAGTTGGCGACCTCCATCTCCATCGGGGCGCCGCCGTCGGCGGGGGTGTAGGTGACGGTCACCTTGCCCGGGCCGGGGACGACGAAGTCGGTGGCCTTGTACTGGTCACCGTGGGCGTGCCGGCCGATGATGATCGGCTTGGTCCAGCCGGGGACCAGCCGCGGCACGTTGGACATGATGATCGGCTCACGGAAGACGACGCCGCCGAGGATGTTGCGGATCGTGCCGTTCGGCGACCGCCACATCTTCTTCAGGCCGAACTCCTCCACCCGGGCCTCGTCCGGGGTGATGGTCGCGCACTTGACGCCGACGCCGTGCTCCTTGATGGCGTTGGCGGCATCGACGGTGACCTGGTCGTCGGTCTCGTCGCGGTGCTGGATCGACAGGTCGTAGTAGTGCAGGTCGACGTCGAGGTAGGGCAGGATCAGCTGCTCCCGGATCTGCTTCCAGATGATCCGGGTCATCTCGTCGCCGTCGAGCTCAACGACCGGGTTGTTTACCTTGATCTTCGCCATCGGCCGGCGCTCCTCTCGGGGGACTCGTGCTCAAGCAGTACGAGCGTACTGGAAACTGGTCGGCAGTCCCCAGCCGGCCTCGGTCGGCCGGAACAAACGAAGGTGCACGGCGCAGGGACCGCTGTAATGATCGCCGGATGCCGCCGAGCCGCATCCTCGGGTCTATCACGGTCACCGCGCTCACCGACGGCGAGGGGCCGTTCTTCCAACCCCGTGCGGAGGCGTTCCCGGACGCCGGGTTGGAGCGCTGGCGCGCGGCCGACCGGCGGGACCCGGGCACGGTGACCGCCGACGGGCGGTGGTGGTTGCCGTTCCGCAGCTTCGCCATCCGCGCGGGGGACGGGCCGGTGACCCTGGTCGACGCCGTGCAACTGGTCGATCCCGAGCTGGCGTACGCCCACGAGGAGGACGCCGCCGCGGCGCGCGCCTCGCGGGTGACGCTGCTGCGCGACCTGGCCGCGCGCGGCCCCGCGGTCCCGTCGTGGTGCCGGCGACGTCCTCACCAGCGTGACCCTCACGCATCGAAAGGAGATTTGTGCCTATGTTCGAACCGACCGACAACCAGCTTGTAAATGTCATCCTCTTCCTTTTGGACGTGTTGCTAAGTTATTGGTTTTTATGGGTGCCTTGGGTAGCAATCTGGCTGATATCTGAAGGTAAAAAGTACTTTTCCGGTAGTTCCAGCGACCGTCACGACGGGGCTGGTGGCGGCGGTGGTGGCTTCGGTGCCACGACCAGGAAAGGACGACTGGAGCTGGTTCTCAGAGATGACGGCACCGGGTGCTGGCACGTCATCGATACCGGAAGCCGCGACCTGGTCGGCGAGGCAATCCCCAGCGATGTCCACCCCGGAAAGTGGCGGGCCGCCGTGCGCCACCCCACGTCGGGCTACCAGTTCGTATGCGTGGCCAGTGGCCGGGAGACGCTCGTCGAGGTGACACAGGTTGGAACCGAGACGTTCACCAGCCCACAGGACGCGATGCGGGCCATCGACCGCAACCGGATCTACTGACCTACAACGACAGCAAGGGCTTTGCCTGACCTGCCAGGTCCGGGCACCGCCGAGAACCGCCGGTCCTGCACCAGACCTGGCCCGCCGGGCCCACCAAAGGCGTGGCGAGAAGATCCCAAGCCACGAACCACCACCCGAGCATCGACCGTCACCGAACGGGACGGCACGCTACGGGCCGGATCAGAGCTTGATCAACCCTCAGTTCTTAACGTTGTTCTGGTCTGGAAACTACGGACGGGCCGCTAAGGCGTCAGCAGGCCGCCCTGGAGCGCAGCGACCGCCATATCGGCGAGGCGTTCGTGTCGCTGTAGCGGGCGGAACGTCGAGGGGGCACGCCGGCGGACCGGCGTGCCCCCTCGACGGGTGGTGGCTCACATGGAGGCGACGTCGCCCTGCTTGGCGCGGACGGCCTCGGCGGCCTCCTTCAGGCTGGCCAGCTCGTCGGCGTCCAGGTCGGTCTCGACGACCCGCTTGACGCCCTCGGCGCCGATCGCGGCCTCGACACCCAGGTAGACGCCGGAGATGCCGTACTCGCCGTCGACCCAGGCGCAGACCGGCATGACCTCGCCGGAGTCCTCCGCGACGGCCTTGGCCATCCGGGCGGCGGCGGCCGACGGCGCGTAGTACGCCGAACCGGTCTTGAGCAGCGCGACCACCTCGGCGCCGCCGTTACGGGTCTTGACGACCAGCTCCTCGATCTGCTCGGCCGGCATGGCCTCACGCAGCGGCTTGCCGTCGACGCTGCTCTGCGACGGCACCGGCACCATCGTGTCGCCGTGCGAGCCGAGGGTCAGCGTCTTGACCGACTTCACCGGTACGCCCAGCGCCTCGGCCACGAAGTTGGTGAACCGGGCGGTGTCCAGCATGCCGGCCTGGCCGAGCACCCGGTTCTTCGGGAACTGGGTGGCGAGCTGGGCCAGCGCGGTCATCTCGTCCAGCGGGTTGGACACGACGATGACGACGGCGTTCGGGGCGTACTTCGCGACGTTCTCGGAGACCTGGCGGACGATCTTGGCGTTCGTCTCCAGCAGATCCATCCGGCTCATGCCCGGCTTGCGCGGCAGGCCGGCGGTGATCACCACGACGTCCGAGCCCTCGATCGCCTCGTAGCCCTCGCCGTTCGGGCCGGTGGTCACGCCGACCACCTTGGTCTCGAAGCCCTCGATGGCGCGCGACTGGTTGAGGTCCAGGGCGAGACCCGCGGGCTTGCCCTCCACGATGTCGGTGATCACGACGGTGTCGAAGACGTCGTACTCGGCCAGGCGCTGTGCGGTGGTGGAGCCGTAGAAGCCGGCCCCGACGACAGTGACCTTCTTACCCATGGTCGTCCCACTCCCTGCTACCAGTCGGTTTTCCGGACCGTATCAGTCATCCTGGCACCGATCGGGTCAGGGGCGGCGGCCATCGCCGGGATGGGGCGAATGTCACCGCCGTCCGGCTCCGAGCGGGGCGTGGTGGGCGCTCAGTCGCGCTCGGCCCGCTCCACGACGTTGGTCAGCAGCATCGCGCGGGTCATCGGGCCGACGCCGCCCGGCATGGGCACCAGCTTGCCGGCCACCTCCGCCGCGTCCGGGGCGACGTCGCCGGTGTAGCGGCCCTTGCCGTCCGGGCCGATGACCCGGGTGATGCCGACGTCGACCACCACCGCGCCCGGCGTGAGCATGTCCGCGGTGAGCAGGCCCGGCACGCCGGCGGCCACGATCACGATGTCGGCGGCCCGGGTGTGCGCGGCCAGGTCGAGGGTGCCGGTGTGGCAGAGGGTCACGGTGGCGTTCTCGCTGCGCCGGGTGAGCAGCAGGCCGAGCGGGCGGCCGACGGTGTTGCCGCGCCCCACCACGGCGACCTTGGCGCCGCGCAGCGCCACGTCGTGCCGGCGGAGCAGCTCGACGATGCCGCGCGGGGTGCAGGGCAGCGGGCCGTCGTAGCCCAGGACGAGCCGGCCGAGGTTGACCGGGTGCAGGCCGTCGGCGTCCTTGTCGGGGTCGATCAGCTCCAGCACCCGCTGGGTGTCGAGGTGGCCCGGCAGCGGCAGCTGGACGATGTAGCCGTGGCACGCCGGGTCGGCGTTCAGCTCGGCGAGCACGGCGTCGACCTGCTCCTGGGTCGCGTCGGCCGGCAGCTCGCGGCGGATGGAGGCGATGCCCACCTCGGCGCAGTCGCGGTGCTTGCCGTTGACGTAGGCCTGGGAGCCGGGATCCGCGCCGACCAGGACGGTGCCGAGCCCGGGGGTGATGCCTTGTTCCGCCAGTGCCTTGACCCGTGTCCGCAGCTCGTCCTTGATCTCGGCCGCGGTCGCCTTGCCGTCCAGAAGCGTCGCCGTCACGCCCAGATCGTCTCACGGTCGACGGGCCGGTGATCCGAGGACCTGCGGCAGCCCGCCATTCAATCACGAAGAGTAACGTGCACTTAATCACTCTGAGTTACTCGTCGGTGATCGAAACGCCTCCCGGATCCGGACTCAAGGGCGGCTCCCGGGGCACTGCGGCACGGGCGCACCAAGACGCCCCGAAGGGGCAGGGTGGTCGCGACCGACGCGCCGAGTCCGAGAATCCCCGCAGCCCAGTGGCCCATCCGCAGCCCGACGGCGGTAGCAGGTCGAGCCCGTGGAGGCAAGCCCCCCACGGTGACTCCGTTACCGGTTCGCAACCCGCCCGTTGTCGATCGTCGGCCGGCGACCTACCGTTGCCCAACGTTGCGCAGCGTAAACCCAGCGCCGGGCCTGACTGCGCAGCGTGAGGAGATGAGGAGGCTACATGCGTGTTCGTAGGCTCGCTGCCTGGACCGCCCTCCCGCTCGCGGTGACCCTGGGCCTGGTGGCCTGCGGCTCGGGCGGCGACGGTGGATCCGGCGAGAGCAACCCCGACGCGGCCGTGCGGATCGAGATCGCCGAGCCGCAGCACCTGGTGCCGACCAACACCAACGAGACGAGCGGCTCGCAGGTGCTCGCCGCCCTGTTCAGCCCGCTGGTCGACTACGACGAGGCCAACAAGCCCTACGAGGTGGCGGCCGAGTCGGTGACGTCCGAGGACAACACGACCTGGACGGTCAAGCTGAAGGACGGCTACACCTTCCACAACGGCGAGAAGGTCACCGCCGACAACTACGTCGACGCCTGGAACTACGGCGCCTACGCCCCGAACGGCCAGAACTCCAGCTACTTCTTCGAGAAGATCGCCGGCTACGAGGACGTGCAGGGCGAATCCCCGAAGGCCAAGACGCTCAGCGGACTGAAGAAGGTCGACGACCTGACCTTCACCGTCACGCTGTCCCAGCCGTACAGCGAGTTCAAGACCATGCTCGGCTACACGGCCTTCTACCCGATGCCGAAGGCCGCGTTCTCCGCGCCCGGCGTGCTGGCCGAGGGGTACGAGCAGGCGCCGGTCGGCCAGGGCCCGTTCAAGATGAAGGGCACCTGGCAGCACGACGCCAAGGTCGAGGTCGAGAAGTACGACGCCTTCCCCGGCGAGCAGCCGAAGGTGGCCGGCGTCGAGTTCCGGATCTACCAGCAGCCGACCGCCGCGTACGCGGACGTGCTCTCGGACAACCTGGACGTCATCAAGACCGTCCCGACCGAGAACCTCTCGACGGCCGCCACCGACCTCGGTGACCGGTTCAAGCAGAGCTCCGCCTCGGCGCTGCAGGTGCTGGCCTTCCCGACGTTCCAGGAGGAGTTCAGCAACCCGGACGTGCGCAAGGCCATCTCGATGGCGATCGACCGGGACGAGATCACCAAGTCGATCTTCAAGGACTCGCAGCAGCCGGCCCGCTCGTTCGTCTCGCCGGTCGTCGCGGGCTACCGCGACAACACCATCGGCGAGGCCGGCGAGTTCGACCCGGCCAAGGCCAGGAGCCTGTACCAGGCCGCGGGCGGCCCCGCGAAGATCGAGCTGTCCTACAACGGCGACGGCGGCCACAAGGACTGGATCGACGCGACCTGCAACCAGCTCAAGACCAACCTGGGCGTGGACTGCGTGGGCACCGCCGAGCCGAAGTTCGCGGACCTGCTGACCAAGGTGAAGGCCAAGCAGCCGGTCGGCCTGTTCCGGATGGGCTGGGTCATGGACTACCCGTCCATGGAGAACTACCTGGGCCCGCTGTACAGCAGCAACGGCTCGTCGAACTACTACGGCTACAGCAACCCCGAGTTCGACAAGCTGCTCGCCGAGGGCGCCAGCGCCGCGAACGAGGACGAGGCGGTCAAGAAGTACCAGGCGGCGGAGGACCTGCTGGCGGAGGACCTGCCGGTGATCCCGCTGCGCTACGGCCAGAACAACTTCGGCCACTCGACCAAGGTCACGAACGTGGAGATGGATCTCTTCGACCGGATCGACCTGCTGAAGATCGAGGCCGTCAAGTAACACGGCACGACGGGTCGGGCCATCGGCGGACGGTGGCCCGACCCGCCATCCTCTTCGCCCTTTTTCAGAGAGACTGCCAAGTATGTTCCGCTTCATCCTGCGGCGTCTGCTCCAGATGGTCCTCGCGTTCTTCGGGACCACGCTGATCGTCTACGCGCTGATGTTCGCCGGCCAGGGCGACCCCATCCAGGCGCTCGCCGGCGAGCGCCCGGTCACGGCGGCCCAGCGGGCATACCTGACGGAGAAGTTCCACCTCGACCGGACCGGGGTCGGCGGCTTCTTCTACCGCTACTTCGACTATCTGAAGAACCTGCTCCAGGGTGACCTCGGGCAGTCCCTCACCGGACGCTCGATCGGCGACATCCTGGCCGCCGCCTGGCCGGTCACGGTCAAGTTGGCGCTGATCGCCATGGCGGTCACCATCCTCTTCGGGGTCACCGCGGGCGTGCTCGCCGGCATCCGGCGGGCCAGCATCTTCGACAACTCGACCCTGCTGCTGACGCTGCTGGTGCTCGGCATCCCGACGATCGTGCTCGCGCCGCTGGCGCAGTACCTCCTCGGCGTGAGGTGGCAGCTCTTCCCGCCCACCGCCGGCGCCGACCCGGACCTGTACGCGCTCCTGCTGCCGGGCATCGTGCTCGGCTCGCTCTCGCTGGCCACCGCGCTGCGGCTGACCCGGACGTCCGTGGCCGAGAACCTGCGCGCCGACTACGTCCGCACCGCCCGGTCGAAGGGACTGGTGAAGCGGCGGATCGTCAGCGTCCACGTGCTGCGCAACTCGCTCATCCCGGTGGTCACCTTCCTCGGCGTCGAGCTGGGCAACCTGATGAGCGGCGCGATCATCACCGAGGGCGTGTTCAACATCCCCGGAGTCGGCTTCAACCTCTTCCGCGGCATCCGCACCGAGGACGGCCCGCTGGTGGTGGGCATCGTCAGCGTGCTCGTCGTGGTCTACCTCGTCTCCAACCTGGTGGTGGACGTCCTGTACGCCGTACTCGACCCGAGGATCCGCTATGAGTGAGCGCAGCGAACGAATCGGCAGCGCAGTGTTTCGCGGCTCGGCGCGCCCCGGAGCGCAGCGAGGGGGAGCGCCGACAGCGCGCAGCGAACGAATCATCGACGCAGGGTGCTCGGTCGCTCAGGTCCGCGCCGAGCGCAGCGAGGTGCGGGCATGAGTGACTTCGAGACCGTCGCGGCCAGCGAGAACCAGGCCGCGCGGCGGGGACCGTCGGGTGAGCCGGGCGCGCCGAACCAGGTCGGCGTACCGCAGAAGCCCCGCAGCCTGGCCGGCGACGCCTGGCGCGACCTGCGCCGCAACCCGATCTTCTGGGTCAGCCTCGCCCTGGTGGTGCTGGTCGCCGCCATGGCCGCCGTTCCCGCGCTGTTCACCGCGAACGACCCGCGCGACTGCGTGCTGGCCCGCCAGCACGCCGGGCCGTCCGGCGGGGCGATCTTCGGGTACGACTTCCAGGGCTGCGACACGTACTCCCGGGCGGTCTACGGCGCCCGCGCGTCGCTGCTGGTCGGCGCGCTCTCCGCGCTGCTCACCGGCCTGATCGCGCTCGCCGTGGGGATGCTGGCCGGCTACTTCGGCCGCTGGGTCGACGCGGTGCTCTCCCGGGTGATCGACATCGTCCTCGGCATCCCGCTCCTGCTCGCCGCGATCGTGCTGCTCAAACGGGTCAACAGCGACAGCTCGGCGGTCCGGATCGGCGCGGTGATCTTCGTGCTGGCGGTCCTCGGCTGGACCACCGCCGCCCGCGTCGTCCGCTCCTCGGTGATCACCGCCAAGGAGCAGGACTACGTCGCGGCGGCCCGGATGCTCGGCGCCGGCGACGGTCGGATCATGCTGCGGCACATCCTGCCCAACGCGCTCGCCCCGGCGATCGTGGTGCTGACCATCGCCCTCGGCTCGTTCATCGCCGCCGAGGCGACGCTGAGCTTCCTCGGCATCGGGCTCAAGGCACCGACCATCTCCTGGGGCATCGACATCGACGCCGGCCGGGTGCACATGCGGGAGTCCGCCACCCCGCTGCTGGTCCCCTCGGTCTTCCTGGCGCTGACCGTGCTGGCGTTCATCATGCTCGGCGACGCGATCCGCGACGCCTTCGACCCGAAGCTGCGGTGACACGTGCGAGCACGAGGAGTGGGCGCGGCGAGCCCCGCCGTCCCGGGCGGAAGCGGGCTCGTGCGGCCGAACGCAGCGAGCCTTCCAGTCGAGAGCGAGAGGCAGAGACCGTGAGCCAGTCCGCCGTCCGACCCACGCCGGCCTCCCCGACGCCCGAGGGCGGGCACCTGCTGGACGTACGGGACCTGCACGTCGAGTTCCGCACCGGCGAGGGCGTGGCCAAGGTGATCAACGGGGTCTCCTACCACCTGGACCCCGGCGAGACGCTCGCCGTGCTCGGCGAGTCGGGCTCCGGCAAGTCGGTCACCGCCCAGGCGATCATGGGCATCCTCGACACTCCCCCGGCCGTGATCCGCTCCGGCGAGGTCCTCTACCAGGGGCGGGACCTGCTGAAGCTGCCGGAGGAGCAGCGCCGGCAGGTGCGCGGCAAGGAGATCGCGATGATCTTCCAGGACGCCCTCTCCGCGCTGAACCCGGTCTTCCCGGTGGGCTGGCAGATCGGCGAGACGCTGCGTCAGCGCGAGGGCATGTCGAAGGCGGACGCCCGCGGGCGGGTCGTCGAGCTGATGGACCTGGTGCGGATCCCCGGGGCCGCCAACCGGCTCGGCGACTACCCGCACCAGTTCTCCGGCGGCATGCGGCAGCGCGTCATGATCGCGATGGCGCTGGCCATGAATCCGAAGGTGCTGATCGCCGACGAGCCGACCACGGCCCTGGACGTCACCGTGCAGGCCCAGATCATGGACCTGCTGGCCGACCTGCGCCGCGACCTCGACATGGCGATGATCCTGATCACGCACGACCTCGGCGTGGTCGCCGGCGTCGCGGACCGGATCGCCGTCATGTACGCCGGCCGGATCGTCGAGCACGCCGACGTCCGCTCGCTGTACCGGGCGCCGGCCCACCCGTACACCAAGGGGCTGCTGGAGTCGATCCCGCGGCTGGACGTACGGGGTCAGGAGCTCTCCACCATCAGGGGGCTGCCGCCGAACCTGATGCGGATCCCGTCCGGCTGCCCCTTCCACCCCCGGTGCCCGTACGTGCAGCAGGTCTGCGTCGACGTGGTGCCGCACGACCTGGTCCTGGGCGACGGCCGGACCAGCGCGTGCCACTTCGCCCAGGAGGTCCGTGATGACAGCGCCCGCTAGCCCCACCAAGGTGCGCGGCGAGACGATCCTCGCCGTCGACAACCTGGTCAAGCACTTCCCCATCCGCCGGGGCGTGCTGTTCGAGAAGCAGGTCGGCGCCGTCAAGGCCGTCGACGGGGTCAGCTTCGAGCTGCGCCGGGGCGAGACCCTCGGGGTGGTCGGCGAGTCCGGCTGCGGCAAGTCGACGCTGGCCCGGCTGCTCATGCGGCTGGAGACGCCGACCGCGGGCCGGGCCACCCTGGAGGGCAGGGACCTGTTCAAGGCCTCCGGCGCCGAACTGCGCCGGCTGCGGCGCAACATGCAGATGGTCATGCAGGACCCGTACACCTCGCTGAACCCGCGGATGACGGTCGGCGACATCATCGGCGAGCCGTTCGAGATCCACCCGGACGCGGCGCCGAAGGGCAGCCGGCAGGCACGGGTGCGGGAGCTGCTCGACGTGGTCGGCCTGAACCCGGAGCACATCAACCGGTACCCGCACCAGTTCTCCGGCGGTCAACGGCAGCGCATCGGCATCGCCCGCGCGCTCGCCCTGCGGCCCGAGATCATCGTCTGCGACGAGCCGGTCTCCGCCCTGGACGTGTCGATCCAGGCGCAGGTGATCAACCTGCTGGAGAAGCTCCAGGACGAGTTCGGGCTGTCGTACATCTTCATCGCGCACGACCTGTCGGTGGTCCGGCACATCTCGGACCGGGTCGCGGTCATGTACCTCGGCAAGATCGTGGAGATCGGCACCGAGGACGAGATCTACGAACGGGCCACCCACCCGTACACCCAGGCGCTGCTCTCAGCCGTGCCGGTGCCGGACCCGGAGGCCCGCGACCAGCGCACGATGATCCGGCTCACCGGCGACGTGCCCAGCCCGGCCGACCCGCCGAGCGGCTGCCACTTCCGCACCCGCTGCTGGAAGGCCCAGGAGGTCTGCGCCACCCAGGAACCCCACGCGGTCCCCCGCGCGGCGGACCCGCACCCCTCGGCCTGCCACTTCGCCGAACTCCGCCCCACCCCCTGACCCCCCGGCCACCCGCCGCGTCGATCATGCAGTTGTGGTGGGCGGACCGCCCGCCTTCGCCCCTTTCGCGGGGCACCACACCTGCATGATCGACCGAGCGGGGCGGGGGTCAGTGGAAGAAGTGGCGGGTGGAGGTCAGGTACATGGTGACGCCGGCCTCCTTGGCGGCGGCGATCACTTCCTCGTCCCGGATCGAGCCGCCCGGCTGCACGATCGCGCGGACCCCGGCGTCGATGAGGATCTTTGGGCCGTCGGCGAACGGGAAGAAGGCGTCCGAGGCGCAGACCGCTCCCCGGGCCCGGTCCGCCCCGGCCCGGCTGACCGCGAGCTGCGCCGAGTCGACCCGGTTGACCTGGCCCATCCCGACGCCGACGGTCGCGCCGTCCTTGGCCAGCAGGATCGCGTTGCTCTTCACGGCGCGCACCGCCCGCCAGGCGAAGGCCAGGTCACGCAGGGTCGCCTCGTCGGCGGCCTCGCCGGTGGCCAGCCGCCAGTTGGCCGGGTCGTCGCCCTCGGCGTCGATCCGGTCGGCCATCTGCACCAGTACGCCGCCGGTGACCTGCCGCCACTCCGCCGGCAGCGGGTCGAAGGCCGGCGCGTGCAGCAGCCGGATGTTCTTCTTGCCCTGGAGGATCTCCACCGCGCCCTCGTCGAACCCGGGCGCCACCAGCACCTCGGTGAAGATCTCCGAGACCTGCCGGGCCAACTCGACCGAGACCGGCCGGTTGACGGCGATCACCCCGCCGTACGCGGACACCGGGTCGCAGGCGTGTGCCTTGCGGTGCGCCTCGGCCACGTCGGCGCCGACCGCGATGCCGCACGGGTTGGCGTGCTTGATGATCGCCACCGCCGGCTGGTCGGCGAAGTCGTTGGCCGCCCGCCACGCGGCGTCGGCGTCGACGTAGTTGTTGTAGGACATCTCCTTGCCGTGCAGCTGCTCGGCCTGGGCGAGCCCGGCCGGGCTGGACGGGTCGACGTAGAGCGCCGCCGGCTGGTGCGGGTTCTCGCCGTAGCGCAACACCGCCGAGCGGCGCAGCGACAGCCCGGCGAAGTCCGGCCAGCCGTTCTCCTCGGGCGCCAGCGTGGTGGCGCACCACTCGGCGACCGCCACGTCGTACTCGGCGATGACGGCGAAGGCACGGGCGGCCAGCACGCGCCGCTGGGCCAGCGTGAAGCCGCCCTCGTCGAGCGCGGTGAGCAGCGCCGGGTACGCGGCCGGGTCGGTCACCACGGCGACCGAGGCGTGGTTCTTGGCGGCGGCCCGGACCATGGCCGGACCGCCGATGTCGATCTGCTCCACGCACTCCTCGACGCCGGCGCCGGAGGCGACCGTGGCCTGGAACGGGTAGAGGTTGGACACCAGCAGGTCGATTCCGGCGATGCCGTGCTCGTCGAGCTGGGCGACGTGGGAGTCCTTGCGCAGGTCGGCGAGGAGCCCGCCGTGCACCTTCGGGTGCAGCGTCTTGACCCGCCCGTCGAGGATCTCCGGGAAACCGGTCACCGTCTCCACCGGGGTCACCGGCACCCCCGCGCCGGCGATGGCCGAGGCCGTGCTGCCGGTCGAGACGATCTCCACCCCGGCCGAGTGCAGCGCCCGGGCCAGCTCGACCAGACCGGTCTTGTCGTAGACGCTGACCAGCGCCCGCCTGATCTGGCGGCGTTCGTCCTGAGTGGAACTCACGGGACCGTGACCTTTCTTCCGGTGATCGTCCAACCTTCGCGGACCAGGCGGCCCACCTGCTCGACGAGCTGGCGCCGCTCGGCTTCCTTGATGCGCTCGGTGAGCGTCTCGACGTCGTCGTCGTCGTGCACCGGCACGGCGACCTGCGCGACGATCGGGCCGGTGTCCATGCCGGCGTCGACGAAGAAGAGCGTGGCCCCGGTGACCTTCACGCCGTAGGCGAGGGCGTCGCGTGGGCCGTGGATGCCGGGGAACGCCGGCAGCAGCGTGTTGTGCGTGTTCAGGTAGCGGTCGCCGAAGGCGGCCAGGAAGTGCGGGCCGACCAGCTTGAGGAAACCGGCAGAGATGACCAGGTCGGGCCGGTGCTCGGCGACGCGGGCGGTCAACGCGGCGTCCCAGTCCTCGCGGGTGGGGTGGTCGGCGACCCGCTCGACGAAGGTCGGCACCCCGGCCGCGGCGGCCCGGTCCAGACCCGCGATGCCGTCCCGGTCGGCGCCGACGGCCACCACCCGGGCCCCGTACGCGGAATCGGCGCCGGCGTCGAGCAGGGCCTGAAGGTTGCTGCCGGAGCCGGAGACGAGGACGACGATGCGGGCGACGGGCGCGGGCTCGGTCACCGGACCAGCCTATCGGGCCTGCCGGCGGGTCCATCCGCTGGGCATTGCGACATTCACCGACGACGTGAATGGTCCGGACCAGGTACGCTGCCGGTCGCTCGGGCCCGGCGCGCGTCGGCCCGCACCCGTCAGTGATCCGACGCCCTTGGCGGGGCGTCGAGTGGAATGAGGAGTACGCCGAGATGCAGCCCGGATACCAGCCGCAGCAGCCGCAGATCAACAACAACATGACGATGTCGATCGTCGCCATCTTCCTTTTCTGGCCACTGGCCATCCCGGCGATCATGAACGCCTCCAAGGTGAACCCGCTGCTCCAGCAGGGTGACTACGCCGGGGCCCAGGCCGCCGCCGCCGAGTCGAAGAAGTGGTCCAAGTGGGCGCTCATCGTCGGCATCAGCTGGTACGTGATCGTGCTGATCTGCTGCCTGCTCGGTGGGCTCGCCGGCGTGATGGGCGAGAGCGCCTCCACCAGCAGCTACTGACAGATCGGACGAGGAGTCGCATGCAGCCCGGTTACCCCGGACAGGATCCGTACGGCCAGCAGCCGCACCAGGATCCGACCGCGCCGCACCACGACCCGTACGCCCCGCCGCCGGCGGCGCCGTACGGTCAGCAGCCCACCTCCGGGCAGCCGAACGACCCGTACGCCGCACCGCAGGACCCGTACGGCCAGCAGAATCCGTACGGCCAGCAGGACCCCTACGGCCAGCCGCCCACCTCGGGCCAGCCGTACGGGCAGCCGCCCACCTCCGGCCAGCCGTACGGGCAGCCGCCCACCTCCGGCCAGCCGTACGGGCAGCCGGCGTCGGGTCAGCCGTACGGGCAGCAGCCGTACCAGGACCCGTACGGCCAGCAGGCGTACGCGCCGCCGCCCATGTACCCCAACGCGGGGTTCACCGGGAAGGGACCGGGGCAGCAGCAGAACACCCTCGGTCTGGTGTCCATGATCCTCGGCATCGCGTCGATCCCGCTGGTCTGCTGCTACCTCGGCATCCCGCTGGGCATCGGCGCGTTGGTGACCGGGTGGCTGGGCAAGCAGAAGGCCGCCCAGGGGCTGGCCGACAACAACGGTCAGGCCCTCGCCGGCCTGATCTGCGGCGCCATCGGCGTCGTGCTCGGCCTGCTCCAGATCATCCTGCTGGGCTTCAGCTTCACGCTGCCCAACCAGCCCTGACCGCCATGCGACAGGGGCGTCCCGGATCGTCCGGGGCGCCCCTTCGGCGTCCGTAGGCCCTCAGCGGGGCGCGCGGGCTGCCGGCCCTCAGCGCTGCCGGCCCTCAGCGGGGCGGGCGGGACAGCACCCGGGTCGCGGCGGCGCCGATCAGCGCACCGGCGGTGACGACCGCGGTCGCCACCGCCGCCACCTGCC
>NZ_JBFABB010000064.1:0-38837 GCF_040640035.1 Micromonospora sp. NPDC023633
GGCGGCGGGATCGGCGGCGTCTGTGCGGGCGCCGACGCCGCCGGTGGGGAGCTGGTGACGTGCGGCGGCATCGGCTGCGCGGCCGGTGGCTGCGGAGGGCCGGCCGCGGCCGGCTCGTGCGGCCGCCAGGCGGTGGAGAGCACCGCCAGTGACATGGTCGGCTCGGAGAGCGCAGACATGTCGGGCCGCGCGACCGGCGGTGCGGGCTGAGGGGCGGGAGCGGCGTCGCCGAGATACTGCCGCGCCGTGCGTACCGCCGGGTGGTCGACACCGAGCACGGCGGGCCCGAGACTGGCGACACGGGTGTAGTTGCGGCGCGCCTCGTGCCGGTTGCCCAACTCGTCCGCCACGGCGGCCAACTCGAAGGCGAGCGCCAGCATCAGCGGATCGGACGGCGGCCAGAGCCGCTCGCCGGCAGCGAACGCCTCCTCCAGCACCCGGCGGGCGGCACCCGGGTCGCCCGCCTCCCTGTGCAGGCGGGCCAGCAGGTGCGCGGTGCTCAGCACATCCGGGTGGTCCTTGCCGTACGGCGGCCGGGCGGAGCCGACGGCGTCGGTGAGCAGTCGACGGGCGGAGTAGAGATCGCCCGCGGCGCGCAGGGCGAGGGCCCGGTGCTGCACGGCGGCCAGGGGAGAGGGATGGGACACGTGGCCATGCTGCCGCGTGAGGCCCGTCGGACGCTACCCAGGCCCACCGGTTGGCCGCGGCTCACACGGGTCCGGGCACCCCTCCGACCTGCGTCGACCCATCGGCCGGAAGCAGATGTGCATGATCCACCCGGGGCGTGTACAGTAACTCCCCGTGCGGCCCACCAGGGCGGCCGGCGGGTGGAAGGTCACCCCCGGTCGACACGGTAGGCTGGACGAGCAGGTCCGGGTGGCGGAATGGCAGACGCGCTAGCTTGAGGTGCTAGTGCCCGTATAGGGCGTGGGGGTTCAAGTCCCCCCTCGGACACGTTATTTCCACACGAAGCGTGATTTCTCTTCGCGTTTCGCGCGATCCCCGTCCCGTTGGGCGGGGATTTTCGCTGTGTGGGGCAGGACGCTCGTCGGGGCGGTGAGCGTGTAGATCGCGGTCTCGGCTTCGATGGTCCAGGTGTCGTGGTCGCACACGATGATCATGCTGTGGAGCCGCAGGTAGCCCGCGACGCTGTCCGAATCCTGGTCGCGCATCGCCGGATGGTGCCGACGGAGGCAGCTGTCGTGTCGAATCCTGTCCAGGAGATGGTCTTCCCGGACGTAGAGGGTCTTCTGTCGTCTCGATGAGGTGGGCCGGGCGCTGGTGTTGCCGTGTCGGCATCGGTAGCCGGCGCGGTCGTGGACCCAGTGGGAGTCCATGATTCGGCCGCACACGCCGCAGCAGATCACTCCGGCCAACAGATAGCAGCGGGGGATGCCGTCGGCTGGGGTCGGTGCGGTGTGGATTGCCTGGACGGCGACGAATTGTTCTTCGCTGACCAGCGGAGTATGAGCGATCTCGCGGGAGATGACCCAGTCGGTGGAGGCGTTCCACCGTTGGATCTCGTGGTGTCGATCGAAGGTTCCCTTGTCAGGGAGGGCATCACGGTCGGTGCGTTGACGGTTCCAGACCTGCCGTCCGGTGTAACGGGGGTTGGCCAGGATCGCCGCGACAGTGGTCAGCATCCACTGGAGGCCGCTGCGGTGGGGGTTACGCGCTGGGTCGGCGCCGGACGGGCAGGGAACCCCGTTGTCGTTGAGGGCGCGAGCGATGCTGGCCACGCTCCGGCCGGCAAGCCGCTGCTCGAAAATCCACCGGACGTGGGGTGCGGTGGCAGGGTCGGGCTCCAAGCGGTGCAGGCGTCGTCCCCAGGCGGCGTGGGCGCGGTTCGGATGAGGGCCGGCGTCGGCGAGCCGGTAGCCGTTGGGTGGCCGGCCGCCGAGATGCCGGCCCTGCAACTCGGCCTGAGCGCGCATAGCCGCGGTCGTGCGATGCCTGGCTCGGGAGACCTCCCGCTGGGAGTGCACGCCGAGCAGGTCCAGCAACGCCAACTGTCGGGGGTTGTCGAAGTCCACCGGCCCGTAAGTTTCCGGCAGCCACAACTGCACGCCGTGCCTGAGCAAGGTGGGAGTCAACTGTTCAAGCTGCTGGCCGTGGAAGGCGCGCTCGTACTCACCGACGACGATCGCGTCGAACCCGCGTGCCGCGTCCGTCACCGCGGCGAGCAGCCGTGCCGCCTGCGGCCGGTCCGGCCAGGGCACTCGGCGGGAGACGCCCTCGTCGAAGAACTCCACCACGATCCCGCCGTGACCGGCGACCAGGTCGCCGGCGTAGTCGCGTTGCCACCGGCACGACGACGCCCGATCCTGAAAGTCGACGGTGGACATACGTCCATAGAACGCGAACCGCAGCCCATCCGCAGCCGGGGTGAACCGTTGTGGCCGTAGCTTCCGCTGCCCGGCGGCCCAGGACGAAAGAGTGCTCCGTCCCGGTTCTGCCGTCGTCCTCCCCACCATAAGGACCTCCACGATCGGCACATCTACCCAGTCATGGTTCCCACGTCCAGAGTAGGAGGAACGCTCAATCCGCGCAGCTCTGTCACCTTTTCGGGTGGTATCGCCGGACTCCGGCCGGCCGGCTGACGGACAGCGATCTAGGCACGGTCTGACGGCCAGCCCAGCTGCTGGATGAGGGCTCCGCCGGGGCAGCACAGCGTGACAACGTAGCCGACCGTCGGTACGTTACGTGCTGGTTCAGCAACGCGGCGCCGCGTTCGGGCGCCGTTGCAAGGAAGGGCGTCAGATGAACTCACAGGTGCCACTGTGGTTCCCACGCTTCGCAAAAGTGCCAGACGTCCACTATTCCCCGCCGTCGGGGCTGGATGTGTCCAAGCTCAGGCAGCGCAAGGTGCGCCCGACCGTGAACCGCTGGCCGGACATGCCGCCGTCCCTGAGTTGGCCGATGCCGAACGGAACCACCAGTCAGGCCCCTGCTGGTGCCTACCGTCTCGATGATTCCCGTAAGGCGACAACGACCCGGGTGTTGCGCACTCTCGCCGAAGCTCTCGAGTTACCCGGTGAACCCGCTGACTATCACTTCGCAATCCAGGAGGTCATCTCTCTCCTGTGGTCACGTCGCGCCGAAGGGCCGCAGGCATTCGTCGAGCTGGAACGGCTGTGCTGGCTAGACCTTCAGCTGATCCGGGCTTGCCCGAGTGCGGTCACCTATGAGCACCGTGACGGCGGACTGCGGTTCGTCAGCATCACAGCATTTCGGACGCTTTTGGACCTTTATCTCACCGAGGGGGCGCTCGGCGACGCAGCTCAGGTGCTTGAGCTCGCCGATCGGTTCGACAACGGCGACACTCCACCTGCCCGGCGGGCACGGGAGCGGTGTGCTGCGTTCGCCGCGGAGGACAAGAGCTGATGATCCCCGCCCAGGCGGGCAAGGTCACGTCGCTGGCGGACGTGCTGCCCAGCGACTCGTTCCTCGAGTGGGCGTTCCTGCGGTGGGTACTCACGCCGGCCGCATCGCAGGCGATCGTCGCTCGCCTGCGCCCGCAGGCCGAGGTCACCGTCGACGGACGCACCTATCGCTTGGACTACGAGATCCGCGGGGATGAGCTGACTGTCGCTGTCGAGCTCGACGGCTTCACCGTGCATGGCACCCGTGCGGCATTCACATACGACCGGCTCCGGCAGAACGACCTGATGGCCACCGGCTGTGCCGTCGTCCGATTCTCTTACGATGCGATCCGCACCGACACCGCCCGCTGCGTTGCTCAGCTTCAGGCGGTACTCACGCGCGACCCCGCGCTTGCTCTCCTCGTCTCTCCCGATCCCCATGTGGAGGCGCCCGACATGGCCCCCGACCCGATATGGGCGTTGGCACCGTCCCCGCGTGCCGCATCGCCGACGTCCTCCGGGTACTTCGTCGGCGTCCGTTCCGCCATCGACGTCCGCACCCTGCGGGAGTGTCAGAAGCAAGCGTTCGCCGCGCTCGGTAACTACTACGGTTCCGGTGGCACGAAGGCCGCCTGCGTGATGAGCGTCGGTGCCGGCAAGACCGTCCTCGGCGTGGCCGCGGCCCTAGCGTTCACCCGGCGGCGCGCGCTGGTCGTCACGCCAGGCAATGTCATCCGAGGCACGTTCGACCGCGCCTTCGACCACCAGGCACCCGGCAACGCTCTCTACGGACTCCCCGGCGGCCCGCTCATACCCGGCCGCCGCCCGCCGGTGGTGCGGGTACTTGACCGGGACACCGGCGGCATCCGGCGCGTCACGCGAGAACAGTTGCTCGCCGCCGACGTGATCGTGACCAACTTCCACTCCCTGGGCACGGGCGGCGATCCCGACGACCTGCTGACCAAGCTCACACCCGACGACGTGGACATGATCGTCGTCGACGAGGCGCACATCGCCGCCGCAGAGTCCTACCAGCGACTGTTCGCGCACTTCGCTAGCGCCCGGTCGCTGCTGATGAGTGCCTGTTTCACCCGACTAGACGGCAAACCGATCGCCGCCGACGTCGTCTACCGCTACCGGCTGATCGACTCCATCGCCGACGGCAACGCCAAGAACCTGCGGGTGCTGCCTTTCGTCCCCGACACCGCACTGACCACCTACGAACTGGTGTGGCCCGACGGCCGCCGGGACGAAATCATTGGCCGTGACGCGCTGCTCGCCGTCCTCGGAGACGAACGCAAGCTGTCACGGATCACCGCGCGGTCCACCGAACCCATCCGCCGGGTCATGCGGGCCGTGGCCGGTGCGCTGGACGCTCAGCGGGAGCTGCTGTTCCCGGTCAAACCGAGGGTGTTGTTCGCGGCGATGGGGCAGGCGCACGCCGAGCAGATCTCCCGCATCGCCAACGAGCAGGGCATCGCCTGCGACGTGTTGCACCACTCGATGACCGACACTCAGATCAAGCGGGTCCGCGAGCGGTTCGAGTCCGATGCCGGAGACCTGGACGCGATCGTGCAGTTGAAGATGCTCGGCCAAGGCTACGACTTCCCGCCGATCTGCGTCGTCGTCCCGATGCGCCCCTACGGCAGCTTCAGCGAGTTCTACCAGTTCATCGGACGCGGGATCCGGGTGCTGCTCCACCCGGCGCTGATTGGCCGGGTCGGCCCGGAGCAGCAGTTCCTCGACGTCGTGCTGCACGCCGAGCTCGGTCTCAACGAGCACCTGGACACGCTTTACGCCGAAAACGACATGGACCCGATCACCGGGGACGCGACGCTCGATGCCCGTCCGGGCGGCACCCGGCCGCCGTTGCCCGGAACGACCAGCGGTGACGAGGCCGCCCGGATGGACGCCTTCGTCCTGTTCGAGCGCGGCGAGATCGCCAGCCGCGTGGTGTACGACGCCGACAGGATCGAGACCCGCCGCGCGGAACGAGAACGGGAGGCACTGGCCGCCCGATACGCCGCCTACGCGGCCAGCACCGTCAACCCAGTGACGTTCGATCAGTACGTCGAGGTGATGCGAGGCATGCGTGACTGACAGCCTGGGGCGCCGACTGGCCGCGACCAATAATGCGGAGGAGTGGCTGGCCGTCGAGGACGAGGCCGGTGCTGGCAAGCGGTTCGCTGCGGTGGACGAACTGCTGGCCGCGGTGACCTCTGTGGCGTTTGCCGGAAAGCCCCCCGTGCGGGTGACCGCCGCCGAAGCCACCAGGGCACTCACGCTCCGGCACGTTCCCCCCTCGACCCGTGCGGCGCTCAAGCAGGGGTTCGACCTCGCCACGCAACAGGCCGCGGGCGCGTGGTGGCTGCCGGAGTCAGCGCCGATCAAGCCAGGAACGGTCAACCTGCCCGCGTACTACGCCATCGAGCCGCGTTGGGCGATGAATACCGCGGCGACCGACGCTGTACGCGTCGAGTTCGACGGCAGCCCGGATGCGCTGGCCAGCTGGGCGCTGCTTATCCCGTTCGCCAACGCCCTCTACGCACCGCTAATTCTGCGCGGCCCCGACGCCGGCGCGCTCGAGCCCGCCGCCCGGGACGCCGCCTGGGCCGCCGTCGACGGCTTGTATACCGCGCTCGGACTCGCGAGCGAGAACGTGCGCTCCGCGCTGACCCGGATGCGTCCGGGCAACGGCTGGTCACAACTGCCGACCGCGGAGCAGACCGCGACGAAGGTGGCGCTGCTCGACGCGCTCCGCCAGGTCGTCGGCCGGCAGACAGTCCGCCGGTGGCGTGCCGAGGTGCTCCGGCCGCTGGTGAGCCGGTACTACGCGAAGGCGAATAAGAACGCGCCCACCGCACGAGCGGTACTGACAAAGGCGCTGCAACCAGCGACCGCCGCCTACTTCGGCGGCAACTGGCTGGCGCTGCTGGACTACCTCGGCGAGGCGGTGGCCGCAGGCGAGGAGATCAGCACAGCTCTGCCCGAGCCGCGACTGTATGTGCAGGCCTCAGCGAAGGTCGAGCAGGTCGCCGCCGAGAAGAACCTGCCGGTCGAGGAGGTCGCGAAGATCCTTGCCAGCTACCTCGGCACCGACGAAATCCGTTCCCCCATCCAGCGCCGCCTCGACGTCCTGCGCCGCTACTGGGCCGTGTTCGACACCATCCACGCGCGGCAGGCCCCCGGCATGCCGGTACCACCAGACCTGACGCCAGGCCGCGGCTTCGACATCGGCGAGGACGTGCCGTTCACCCGCCCCGATCTCGAGCGGGTTCTGCCCCCGGCCGTGCTCGCCGACATCGACGCCCTGTGGAGCGGCGCATGCGTTCCGCGCTACCCCGACCGCATCGTCTCGACGCTGTTCCCACAAGCGGCGATGGTCGCCGCGTTCGGCCCCGCTCTGACCTTCTGGAACAACATCGCGCTCACCTGCTGGTTCTACTGCGAGGGCCCCTACTCCCGCACCGACATCGACGGCACGGCCGAGTACTACAGCCGGGATGTCAAGGCCCTCGCCGCCGCCGACACACCGGTCGACCCGCAATTGTTCACTGACCTGCGCGCCGCGCAGCAGCGGCTAGGACCCCCGCAGGAACTGTGGGCAGACCGCCGCGTCCTCGATGAAGCAGGCCCCGGCGTCACCATCACGATGTCGATGGGCGGGGGCGTTCGCCGCGACGGATTCGAGATCCTCCGCGACATCGTCACCACGCACCGCCGCGCATGGGCCGCCCAGAACCTGGAGACTGCGCTGAACCGCGCCTGGGAGGAGCCGCTGCGCGGGCTCGCCCGCCAGGTGAACCTCGCCGTTGCCCGCCGCGGCAAGCTCCCTACCCTCAAGCAGTTTGCCGCCCTCGGGGCACCGATCGCCAATGCCTGGTTCGGCGGGGACCTCGCCGCGCTCTACGCCGCCGTCGGCGAAAGAGCACCCGTCGAGCAGACTCGCGTGCAGCTGATGCCCTATGACCGGGCGGCGTTCTGCAATCAGGTCTTCACCATTCTTGGCGGCCGGTACGTCCCCAACAGCCGCGCGGTTGAGGACATCGAGGGCAACCACCTCTCGTGGGACCTCCGCAGGCTGGCAGCCGAGGCCCCCCGATTCATCCAGCTCGAGGAGGCGCTCGACCGGCCGCCGACTCCGAAGGAGTTCGGCGCTGCCCGGCTCACCTGGCCCGACACCGTCACCTTCGACCGATACGCGGCTGTCGTCCGGCAGGTCCGTGCTGGACTCGACACCGTCCGTCCGACCGCGACCACCGCGGAGCAAGCTGCGAGCCGGGTCGCCGGCACAGAGCCGACGACCACCTCGGTCGGGCCGCCGGCGTCGGTGGCCCCGCCCGCGCGGATGGCTCCGCTCGGGCGGTCATGGGAGTCCACCGGCCAGGCAGCACCGGGCCGGCCCGCCCCGGAGCAACGGCCAATCCCGGCTCAACCGTCGATGTCCGCTACCACGGCGCAGCCAGCACCAGCCTCACCGGCGGCAGGCACCGCAGCCCCCGAGCGACGCTCAGGTGTCTCGGGGCGGCTCCTCGGCCACCGGAAGGCGTCGGCCCCGGCAGCCCCGGGCGCCGGCTGGTACCCGGACCCCCAGGCGCCGGGGCAGCTGCGCTGGTGGGACGGCGCCACCTGGACGGAGCACATCCACAGACCGTGACGACTGGCTGCCCAGTGTGTGAGAGGGTGGGATCGACTGCGCCGATTGGCAGGCCGGCAGGATCCTGTATTGCAAGGCCACCAGGAGCATCCGTGGCGCCAGATGGGGCTCATTCCCGGACCGCGGCGCGGCCGGCAACGAGCGCAACCGGTCGTACGATCTTGGTGTGTCAGGCGAGAAGCGCAGGAAGGCGGAGAAGCGCCGTAGGCGCCGTCGCGCGAAGCAGGTCGGGGCCCTAGGCCGCGACCTTCCTCGCCCGATTCGACTTGCCTTGGAAGGGTTTGAGCGGTTCGGGCAGTACGCCGAGCTGGGCGATCTGGACGCCGCCGCAGCGCTTGCGGTTGCGCGGCTTACCGAGGCGGCACAGCGCATCGCGCGGCTGACCGCGCAGTGCGATGCCTTCGACGTTCTCGAGTACGTCCGGCTTCACAACGCGATGGCCAACCCGGAGACCTTCCGAGAGACCGAACACGAAGGTAGTGCCGCACTGGTTGAGCTTGTGGCCCTGATCTTGGCGGCTCGAGGTAGCCGTGCTGCGTCCTCAGCAAACGACGAAGACCAGCCGGTGAGGCCGGTGCAGATCGTCGAGGACATTCAGATCGCCGCCAAGGAGGCCTTCGACGCGGGTTCCATGCTGATCATGTTCGGTTCCGCGTTGGATGCTGATCCGTTGCGGCGCCTCAGCTTCGGCACACGGCTGCGTGAGGTGTCGGTGCGTAACGTCGCATACGGCCACATGGTTGAGGACACCTTGACGGCGCTGTTCGACCAGCCAGCCGTGGACGACGCCTGTCGCAGGGTTATGGGCTGCACGGTGAGGCAGATCAGGGACGTATTCTCGGCCTTACAGGCCCTGCACGACGAGGCATGGCAGGGCCGCTTCGGTGCGTTGCGCGAGTTCGGCCAGTTGGCCGACTCTGACACTGCGAAGTCTGGTGACCTGCCGCCGGAGGTGGTCGCCCAGGCGCTGCACCTGTGGGCTCAGATCTGGGACAATCCCGCTGCCTGCTCGACCTTCACCGAAGAGGTCATCGCCCGCAGTGCCGGCGTCGATGTGGAGACTGTCCGCACCGTGCTCGACTTGTTCACAACGCCGCTGGTGCAGCGGTCGCCGGCCGAGGTGGCGCTGGAGTTCTTTCAGGGCCGGTCGCCGCTGCGTGTACGCCCAATCTTGCAAGATTCCCACGGTAGCTTCGTCGTCGTGCACGGCGGGCTGCTGATTCCGGCGATTCGCGAGCGTGTGGAGGAGGCACTGCGCTCGGATCAGCGCGCTTGGGACGTCTACAGCAAGCACCGCGGCCAGTATGTCGAGCAGGCAACAGCTGATCTCGTCACGGCGCATCTGCCCGAGTGCGTCTCGCATCTTGGGCTGGAGTACTTCGTCCCAGCCACAAACGCGGAAACCGAACCGCCACGCTACACCAAGGTAGTCGAGGGCGACGGTCTGCTCATCTGCGACGATGTAGCGGTCATCATCGAGAGCAAGGCTGTGGCCCTGCGCGCGCAGTCGCGGACTGGGGATCCGCTGCGGCTGCGGCAGGACCTGCGTCGCATCGTCACCGATGCTGCGAACCAGAGCGAGCGGCTCCGCCAGCGCATACTCGACGATGGCGGGCTGCGCCTACGCGACAATAGTTGGCTGGATCTCAGCGGTGTGCGCGAAGTGCACGCCATCGCGGTCAGCCTCGAGGACCTATCCGGCATCGCTACCGTGACGAGCGACCTCGTCGCCGCCGGCCTGCTAATCGACAGCGCCCTGCCGTGGACTGTCTCGCTCCATGACCTGCGCATCATCAGCGAGCTCATCGACCGGCCCGCGGAGTTGCTGTTGTACCTGCGCCGGCGCACCGAGCTGGACATCACACGACGGTTCCATGCTGTCGACGAACTCGATTTTTATCTGTACTTCCTCGCCGCGAAGCTGTACGCCGAACCCGATCCCGATGTCGTGCATCGCGAGCTCCCGCAGCTTGGCGCGCCCCGGGTCAGGGACCGGCGCAAGTACCGCGAGCAGCAGCTGGAGCTGCTGACGAGCCGGACGGACGCTCTCGACGCCTGGTACATGCATCGGCTCGGATACCGCCGGACCCCGGCTGACAAGCCTCGCCTGATGGCGGACCGGGGCCTGATGCAACTCGTTGACGACCTCGCCGCTCGGGCAGAACCGGGATGGCTGGCGATGTCCGCTACTCTTCTGGGCGGAGACACTCCCACGCAACGACGATGGGCGGGACTGGGTGAGCGTCTCACCGGGCAGACCCGCGCGGACGGGCGTCCGCACAGCGCCGCCATGCCCGGCGGAACACGACGTGGCGACAGTTTCGTGCTCGTGTGGATGACGCATCCGTCCTACGTCGCCCCTGCAGCCGCCCGCGCGGAGCTGGCGCGGTACGCCAGCGCGAAGAAGCACCAGTGGCAGCTCGACCGGTCCTTCGGGCTACTCTATGACGGCGACACCGGTGCGCTGGTAGCCACCGCCTACGACAATCGCTTGCCCGGTCCCGACCCGCAACTGGACGCCGTGGTCGCCAACATGGGACTGATGGGCATCGAGGCGCTTCGGACGATTCGGCCAGTGCCGACGCAGCGCTGACTACGCCCGGCGAACCGGTCACGCTGGGGCCGACGTTGGCAGAATCCGGACCGCATACCGGCAGCTTAGGCGCCAAGTGCATCCGTTACTGCGGTCCGACGACCGTCGGTGTGATCCCGGCTAACGGAGCGGCGCGACTCAGAGAGTCGCGCCGTCCTTCATACGGATGGCGGACAGGTTTAACGTCCTGTGCCACTCTGCTGCATTGCCCAGCAACCGGCCGACGGTGATGGTGCTGACGCCCCGCCCACTGGAATGCGGTTCCAAGAAACTCGCCGCCCGCACCCAGCCGCAGTCGACCTAGACTCGGGTAAAGCCTGGGGCGACTCGTCGGTGGGGGAGTTGCACGAAGGTGCGCGACTTCGAGACCACGTAGAATCGCGGCGTGACGGACTCGACGCCCCATTGGCTCCCCGAGCGCCATCTCGGCGTCGCCGCGACGCTCTCGCACGCGGATGAGCTGATCGGACAGGTCGGCGATCTGCTCTTCGCCTACCAGACACAGGCTCAAGGCGTGCTCGGCTTGCGTGAGGTTCCGGCGGGAGCGTTCAGTCGGACCGTTGTGGGCAGCGTGGCTCCGATCCCACGCAAGGTGCCCCTCCTCGTCGCCGACGCGTTGGTGGCACTGCGGGCCGCGCTTGAGCACACGCTGTTCGCCGAGGTCGAGTTCTTGGACGGTGCGCCGTTTGATGAAAAGGCGGCCCGCCTCGTGGAGATGCCCGCGTCGGACACATACGAAAAGTTCGAGGAGTGGACGAAGAAGCAGTTGCGTAACCGTCCGCCATCGCTTCGAGTTGGCAGCGAACTCGTGCGGCGGATCGAACGCCTGCAGCCCTTCCACCGTCAGAGCGACCCTCAGATGCACCCTCTGGCTCGACTGGTGCTCCACACGAACCACGCGAAGCACAGGACGCCCGCGATCACCGCGGTCCGCTTGGCTGCCATGTACCAGGACAACCAGATTCCCCGCTCGGTACGCGACCTGCCACCGCGGCCCGAAGAGCCGCTAAGCGTGGGCGACGTCATCGCGGAGACCCCGATCGGCACCACCATCCCCGTCACCCTGTTTCCGACGATCGGGATCAATCGACCAGGCACGGACCGGTGGCCGGTGCTGATGCAGGAGCTCGATGAGATCTCCCATTGGGTCCGCACCCAGGCGGTGCCGCGCCTAGTCACGGGCACGGAGCCGCCCGAGCCGGCGCTTCCGACGCGCTATGAGATCGCCGTTGGTCACCAGGACGAACGACGTGCGATGTTGATGGGTTCGACGACGTCGGCCGCAGATCGCCAAGTTCGGCGCCTGGGCGCGGCAGTCGTCCGGACAGACCTGGTCGATCTGATCGGTCAGGTGGACGGCTCCCCGAGCGACCAGCAGATCGCAGGGTGGCTGGCTCAGCTGACCGATGAGGAGGTGCTCGATCGGATGTCGAGGCTGAAGGTGACCCATACCCACAACCCCGGCGTCATGCTGCATAACTTCGAAGTGCTGAAGGGGCTGCGTGACGAGGCTCTGGGATTCGCCCGGTGCTGAGCCGGTCTAGCCGATGAGCGTGCACCCGATCAGCGGTCGCCGCGTGTTTCGTTGCTGAATAGACTGCGACTGAGCCGACATCCAGGCGATCTACCAGGAGTACGATCACACTTCATTGCACACCAGGTGGCCCGCGTGGCGTCCTGACGATCGCCGACGTGCGCAAGGGCGGCGGGGACAATTCGGCTCGTCAAGAAGTAGGGAGGTCAACGCCCGCTGGGATAGGAGGCATGCCGTCCGGATAAACGAAGCCCTCGACCTGCTCATAGCCTCTCATGAGCCTGCCGCGCGGCTCTGGCAGGTCGATGCCGGCAAGTGGATCATCGTCAGGGTGGTGGAATAGGGCCTTGTGGGCCTGGCCGACGATCATCCAGTTGTAAACGTTAGCCATCGCTGTAGTCCCGGCTAGTTGCTCGTCGGCTGCCTTCGGTGCTTCCATCCAGAGTGCAGCGCGGCGGTCGAGCGGCACGAGGATGGCACCAGCTGTCCGCAGCCCCACACCGGACCACTGTGGCCGATCAGGATTGGCCACCAGGACAACCGGATGATCACTCGTTACGAGGGCCTTGCGCTTCCAGCGGATCAGGGTCCAGCCTCGCTCATAAAACGTGTATGCAGCAGTGGGCATCAGATCCAGCATCGTCTTGATCTGGGAGTTCGGATGGGGCACGACTGCGTAGGAGTCGAAGTCACTGATCTTCGTCCAGAGTTCCTCGACCTCTGCCTCGGTAGGCTCCCGGTTGAGGTTCTTGCGCAGCATGCTGCGGAGCTGGGGCTTGCCGCCAGCGCCCATTTGCAGCTTGAACAGCATGTCGGCGAGTTCCGCACCGGATTGCCGCTGAACGGTGGTGCGGAGGATCTGGAAGGCCGCCCAACAAGCGATGGCGAGCCGCGCGTCGTCCGGGATTGGCCACACCTGGCGGTCGACGACCGTGCGGAACGCATCTGCGGCCTCAGTCTCGACGTCGCCCAGCAGCCGCTCCACCCGGTCGCTGCGGCTGCCGTCCTCCTCCTCAACGAGGTAGAAGTCTTTGGCCACCGTAGCGTCCGTGACAGAAACTGAGTGGCGGACGTTGCCAGGGAGCACGATGCGCCTGAGTAGCCCTCGCTGGTCAGCGAATCGTTGAAGGTAGAACCGCGGCACGATGTGATGCCGGCGCCGCAACTTGTCCTTACCCGCCATGCCTTCAAGGCTACGGTAGCTGGCCAGCGGATTCGGAGCGCCGAAATGGGGGGTCTGCTGTGCGACATGCACCGCAACGGCGGGCTACGCCGTGGGGGTGTACCGCCGATGCCGGCTGCGGGCCGGTCGGGTATTAGATCGCTACCGTGCTGAGGAGTGCTGCCGGCCTACCACGCCGCCCGGGTCAGCCCGGTCGCCGCCCTCGGCGCCGGCGACTCACCACCTCCGACCAGTCCGCCGGAACTGCGGCGCCGCCTCAGCGTGATGCCGCAGTTCCGGGGGGAGGGGCCGGCTTGAGGGTAGGCCGGAGGGAATCTACTCGTTACCTTCTGTGCGTGGACGTTGACGACCTGTCTGCCAGCAGTGGCGGTCTCGCTTCCTTTCTTTCGTCGACCGACTGGGCCGCGATGTGCTCGCTCGGTTCCCGGTGCCTCATGGCCGCCGACTACCCGTTGTTCCGACAGGGCGACGAGGGGGAGCACGCCTACGTGATCCTCAGCGGCGCGGTCAAGGTAGTTCGGGGCGAAGCAACGGGAAAGAGGGCGATCCTGACGATTCGCGGGGCTGGCGACATCGTGGGCGACCTGGCCGTGATGGACGGTGGCCGCCGCTCCGGCACGGTTTCGACGCTGACCCCCATGGTGGTCCGGGTGGTCCCAGGGGCGAGTTTCAAACGGTTCATCGAACGACCCTCCGTCACCGCCGCCTACGCCCGGTATACCGTCAACCGCCTCCGACAGTCTGACGTCCAGCGGACCGAGATCGCCGTCCTTCCGGTACGGCAGCGCCTAGCCCGGGCCCTGCTCCGGCTCTACGTGACGGCTGACGCCGCCGGTGGCCAACGCGCCTTCGAGCTGCCGCAACAGGATCTGGCAGAGCTAATCGGCGCGTCCCGGAACGCCGTCGTCCTCGCGCTCGGGGTTCTCCGCGCCGAAGGCGTGCTGGACACCCATCGCATGCGGGTATCGATCCTCGACGTCGATGCACTGCACCGGCTGGCCGGATGACGCAGTGGTTGATAACCACGTCACCTCTGCTGTGCACAGTGGTGGGCAGCGTTACCCAAACGGGCCGGACACGATTGCCTTCATTCGGCCGCCTGCGAAGGGAACGCGATATGGAGCAGTCACCCCCGTTCGAGCAGTCCCGCCCGCTACCGCCGTACCGCGCGGTGCTGGCGGTCGACGCGAAGGGCTTCACAGACCTGCCCGGCTGTACGCACGAGAACGTCTCCCGTACCATTCATCGGCTCGTAGGGGATGCGATGCGGGATGCCGGGCTGGACGCGGAGTGGTCGAGTCCCGACTTCTACGGCCCAACCGGGGACGGCCTGGCCGTCGGCTTGCCCACCCGGATACTCCCGTATCTCGTCCACCCCTTTCCGGCCATGCTTCAGAATCGTCTGGACGACCACCGGCGCCAACACCCGGGGGAAGAGCCTCTGCGGTTGCGGGTGAGCCTGCACGTGGGTCCCCTGCCGACTGACTCGGCGGCAGTGGGGCAGGGGGGCAATGGGACAGCACGTAACGAGACGCACCGACTACTGGACTCCGGGGTGGTCAAGAGCGCGCTCACGGAAGCCAAACCGCGCATCACCCTGGTTGCCATGATCGTCTCGGACCGGGTCTTCCACGACGTGATCAGTGCTGGTTACTCCGGTCTGCACCCGGACCACTTCGTCGACGTGGAGGCCCGGGTGGAGGGCAAGGCGTTCGCGCAGCGTGCGTGGCTGCACCTACCCACCCCGTCGGGCGCCTGGCCGGTGGGCCGGACGAACGAAGCGGAACCCGCATCGGAGTCTCAGTCCCCGCCAGGGCTCGCCTACCGGCCGTCGCAGCAGCCGGTGGGCACCAACTACGGGCAGATGGTCGGGGGTGGGACCGTGCACGGCGGAATGCACCAGTCCTTCGGCGGTAACCCCCTTGGGAGCCGATCGTGAGCCCCGAAGAGACCGTGGCTCTCGCCGAGGACGACCGGCTCGAGGAGGACCTCTACCCGGAGGCTGTCAGCGGCATCAACGTCGGGCAGGTGGTCACCGGCGGCACCGTGCACGGCGGAGTGCACCAGACCTTCGTCGAGAACAAGCTGATCAACGAAGCCATTCGCCGGCACCATCTGCTACGGGCCTATGTCGAGCAGGTCGTGCAGTCACTCGCGCCACGCAGCTACCGACTGGCCAGCCAGGACCAGGGCCTCACTCTCGACCGGGCCGCCGCAGCCCGCCTCGTCGGCGACCAGCCATGGGTGGTGGTGTTGGGCCCGGCCAACTCCGGGCTGCGGACCGCTGCGGTCGCACTGCTGTACGAGTCGAGCCGGGCGGGGCGGCGATTGGAGGAAATTCTGATCGACGAGGAGCGGGGGCGCCCGTTCGCTGCGGCGGAGCTTCCGGCGGAACGGGGGGTGACATACCTGTTACGCCTGCCGGACCAGCGGGAACGGGTGAGTCCCGACCTGGGCCGCCGGTTGCAGGCCCACGCCGCGCACCTGGCGACCCTGGACGCGAATCTGGTGGTCGCGGCGACCCCAGCCGTCTGGGCCGCCGCCGGCGGCGTCGGGACCGTCTCCATCTTTCAGGTCCCGCCCCCAGACCTTGCGGAGGTGGTACGTCGCGAATGCGCAGTGCACGCTGTCGACGCTTCCTCCATCATCGGGAATCCCACCATCGGCGACTTGCTGACCCGAGCCACGGTGATGGACGCTATGCGGCTTACCGGGATCATCGTGACCGCCCTCCGTAACCATCCCGAGCATGACGTGACGAAGCTCGTCGAGGAGGTATGCGGGGCCTACGGTGACTGGGACGACGTCCTGGCCAACTGGTTTGGCGTAGACAGGAGTGTCCGGCATCGGCTGTTCCTCGTCGCAGCCGCCCTGCTCGAGGGAGAGCCACCGGCAGAGGTGCTGGACGCGGTCAACTCGCTCGGGCAGACCCTCGGTGACCTGCCCTCCGCCCGCTCCGACGGGCTCGCGGAAATCGGACTACGGGCGCTGATGAGCGAGATCAAAGCCGAGGTGGTGGACGGTGGGCTCCGGTTCGAGCGGGCGAATTACGGCGCAGCGGTGCTGACCTTTCTGCACGGTGACCGCTCTGCCTGGTTCCACAAGAAGCTGTGGGAGTGGGCCATGGACCTGCCGTTACGGCGGAACGACCATCGGCAGACCCGGCTGGCGGAACGGATTGTCGGAAATCTGGTGGCCATCGTGTTGCGGAGCCGAGACACCCGCCCGCTGGTGTGGCTGAATCGCTGGACCGGACGGCCGAATCTGCGGCCCCACGTGGTGCAGGCCCTGACGGCCACTGCCATGAGCGATGAGGTGGGGGCTGACGTGCGGAGCCTGCTCTACCGCTGGTCGCGCTTGGAGCGTGCGAGTGACCAGTCCCTCTGCACCATCGCCGAGGTCTGCTCAGGCGAACTCGCCCGGCTCTATCCCCGGGTGTCGCTGACCCGTTTGAGCCACATTGCCCACCGTGACTCTCCGGTCGTCCGGGATGCCATCGTGACGGCGGTGAGTCGGCTCTGGGAGATACCCCGGCTACGCCCTCGGATCGTCGAGGTGGTTACCAACTGGTCCGAAGGCGAACCTGGTGGTCGTACGAAAACGGCTTGGGCGGTGTTCGCAGCGCTCGCCCGTAGTGAGGCTCATCCCGTGTTGCTGACCTGGCATGACGAGTCGTCGCGCATCGGGCTCGTCGGGGCCGTGGCCCGACTCTTCGATCAGATCGAGATCGATGACGCCCGTAGGGAGTTCGGCGAGAGTCTGCTCGACGCGGCGCTCTTGTCCGAGGCTAGTCGGATCCGGATTGTCGAGTTCCTCGGGGACGTGGTGCGTCGTGGGGACGGCGGGACCCGCCGCCTCGTGCGTTTCTCCAAGCTGACGTTCGCGTGGCAGCCGGTCGATCGCGACGTGATCAGCCCGGATCGGCGTGACGTGCGTGATCACATCGTCGAGAGCCTGCACCAGGTCGATCCGCTCACCGTAGGAGCATGAGATGCGTGATCTCTTGCGGGGTCTCTCCCGGGAGTGGACGTCCGGGAATGAGAAGCACCCCCCCTTCCCGTCCCCGTCACACACGTTCGAGGCCACGCTGACTAGCGCGCTGCCCGGCGCGAATTTTCAGGCGGTGGTGACCGTTGAGTGGCGGGGACGTGAGCCGGAGGCCGAGGCCAAGGTTCGTGCCTTTGCCTGGGACCACCTCGCCCGGTGGGCTGCCCCCCGGCGCGTCACGGTTGCGACCCACCTGGCTGATCTGATCAATGCCAGGGGCGTCACCGAGATTGCCGTGCCGCAGACCAGTCTGGTCCTCACCCATCTGCGTGTCCGGATCACCGTGCCTCCCGAGGCGCTTGCCGTGACCACCGCCTGGGAGGAGGCCGAACGACGCGCGACTCTGGAGAAGCAGCGTCGCGGAGACGAACTGCGTCAGCTTCGGTGGCTGCGTGACGAGATATTCGGCAGGCCGGACATAGCTCGGATGTACTGGCATCTCCACCACCCGGCCGATCTTCGGTCCTTGACGGACCCTCTCTTCGATACGATCGCCGCTCAACTTGGCGGTGGTGAGCGTGTGACTGCGTCCCCGCAGGTCGAGGAGGACCCGATCAGTGTGCTCATCGGAAAGTTTGTCGCCGGGCTCAGTGCAGACGAGCGCCGGCACCTAATCAGCCAGCTCGATCGGGTGTTCCGTAGCTTCGACCGCACGGACCTCGCCAGCCAGCTGGGGGACCCGAGTGACCGGGTCGGGTCGTGACGGGGACGCTCCGGTCCTCCGGCTTGCAGAGCGAAGCGGGGTGGAACGCCCTCCAGCAACTACACGAGACGATTCGTTTCGCCGACGTGAAGGCGGCTGCGGTCCTTACAGCCGCCGGGCTCCTGGGCGGCAGCCTGTGGTCCGGCCAGGACTCCCTGACCGTGACGGGCCCGGCCTGGTCACCGGTGCTCCCGGTGTTTTCTGCGGTAGCGGCCGCAACCAGTGCGCTCCTCGCGTTGCACACGCTGATGCCGCGACGACAGGCGGCTGCGTCGGAGCCTCTGCACCACTTCGCGTACGTAGCCGAGCGTTACGGACGCAACAGCCAGGGATTCGTCGACGCTTGGTTGGCAACCACAGTCGATGAAGACGCCACCGCCAGGATGCTGGCGGGACACGTCTGGGCGGCGAACATGGTGGCGAGTCGCAAGTTCGCCTATGTCACGTGGTCGATCCGACTTCTGGTGCTCGGAGTGTTGGCATGGCTCGTGGCCGGGCTGGTCTGACGAGTCGGCCGGTATCGCCGAACATGGTGGCGGGATGCGTCTCGTCCCGTCACCATGTCGAAAGCCGTACGTTGGATGCTCGGCACCTGGGCGGCCCGGATCAGTCGGCCTCGACGCCGTTGGCTCGAAGGATCTGCCGAACGCGTTCACGGGTGTACCCGGTTGCCCGCACGATGGCTACATGGCGCATTCCGTTGCGGGCCGCTGCAACGATCGCATCGGCGAGCCGTCTCCGGGCCGCGACCACGTCGGTCTTCGCGGCGGCGACGATCCGGGCGGCTTCCTCCTGCGCGTCGGTGGCTGCTGACCGCGCGACCTCATATGCCCTGACCGCTGCTGCCAGGTCGTCTGCCACCCGACGATCGTTCCATCATCGATCATGGCCATTAGAGCAGGCCGTTGCGGTGTGCGTATTTCACGGCGTAGCAGCGGTCTGGATCAGCTGTGGCGCTCGTCTTCTCGGCGCAGTGAGGACAACGGGTGGGGCAAGGAGTCAGCGACGTGGCTTTGCCCAGGCCGCTGATGTGCAGGATCGTCGTGACAGCTTCGTCGAACGGTCACACCATTCAGTGTCGCGGTCATACGGCACCCTCCTCACCAGGCACAACGCCCGGCAGGTCAGGCCGGAAACACCCATAGATCCACAGACCTAGATCCGGGCTTGGCCACGCCCGGGTGTGAGTCCAGTCCCGGCCCTGGTTGGTGTCTCTGTCGGCTATCCGTCACGGGCTGGCGAGCAGTGTCTTCTCGTAGTGCGATGGCCAGGTGGGGCGGGCGCCAGGGGAGTACCGTCGCGAGTCCGGTGCCCTGCTGGGCACGATCGCCGTCGGTCTGGCTATCAACATCGTGACGGCGCGAACGGACAGCTGGCATGGGCCGTGGCGGTTTGTCCTTGACTACGCCTACCTGTGGCTTCCGCTCTGCGTTGTCCTGTGGCTCGGCTGGCGGTACTTCCTACACCGCCGGACGGCGATCACCTGGCAGAGCGCGGAAAGCCCGTACCCCGGCCTCTCGCCGTTCACGGTGGAGCGCGCGGGTGTCTTCTTTGGCCGCGACCGCGAGGCAAGGGACGTACTGCACCGGCTGGAGCGCTCGGGGCCGGCGCCAGCAACCCGGATCGTCGCTATCGTCGGCCCGTCGGGAGTGGGCAAGTCATCGCTGATCCGTGCGGGCGTCATCGCTCGACTGCCACGGCGGTGGACAGTGGTGGGTCCGCTTCGCCCGGCTGCCGATCCGTTCATGAGCCTCGCCGTAGCCTTGACGGATGGCCCGGAGGCTGCGCTGCAGATGGCGCGGCTGTTGCGCGAGGAAGCCGCCTCTCCGGAAGCCCCACTGCAGGTTGTGCCGAGCTTCCTCAGCGTCGCCCGCGGACCTGTGCTGCTCGTCGTTGATCAAGCCGAGGATCTGTACACCCTGACCGGCGAGCAAGATCGGGCCCAGTGGTGGAGCCTGCTGACCCGGGCGCTGATGGTGCTGCCGGAACTGCGCTTGCTGGTGGCGATCCGGCCCGAGTTCCGCCGCCGGCTCACCGAGCAGCAAGCCGGCTTCATCACCCGGCCGGTCGCCATCGGTCTGCTGGATCCGGCCCGCATCCGACAGGCCATCGCGGGACCCGCCCGGGCTGCAGGACTCACGTTCGAGGACGACCTCATCGACCGCATGACCGCCGACGCCACGGTCGGTGACGCGCTTCCCCTGCTCAGCCACCTGCTACAACGTCTGCACCTACAGTCCGACCGCCAACACATCACGGTGGCCCAATACGAACAGGCCGGCGAGGTGGGCGGCGCCATCGCAGCTCACGCCGAGCAGATCTACGAATCCCTCACCGCGCGCTATCCCCAACACGCCATTGACTCTGCTCTGCTGCGCGGCATCGGTATGGAAGGTAAGGAAACCGTACGACGGACGATCCGCCGGGCCGACCTCGATACCGCCGCCGCCCATATCCTCGAAGAGTTCAGGGCAGCCCGCCTGATCATCGACGTCGACGACGGCACCTGCCTCGAACTGACCCACGACGCCCTGTTCCGCCAGTGGCACCGACTCGCCGCTCTGATCAACGCCAACGAGGAGCGCCTGCACCGCATCACCCGGCTCGAACACCGCGCGGCAGCATGGCAAGCGAACCCACAGACAGACGACCTCTTGCGCGGCCAAGCGCTCGCCGATGCCCTCGCGCTGGCAGCCGAGGTGACCCTCTCCACCGCAGCCCGCCACCTACTCGACGCCTCCCAGGAGACCGATCACCAGGACCGCACCCGACAATCCGAGCGAGTGGCCGAGTTCGCGCAACAGGTGCGCCGACAAGACCACGAACTGGCCGTGGCGCTCGCCCACACCGCGCTACACGAGCTGCCACCCACCCCGGCCGCGACGACGACGTGCTGGGCCCTGACCACCACACCGCGAACAAGGCGCCTCCCCATCGGACACACCACCGGCATTACCTCCGCGGTCTGGCTGCCCAACAACCACAGACTCCGCACCGCCGACAAGATGGGCCACGTCTGCACCTGGGACGACACCGGACGCCTCACCGGGGTCGCCTTCGCCACTGACCCAGAAGCGCGCGGGTACACCCTGCTAAGTGCCAGCGGCGCCCTCGCCCTCACCGAACACGATCGAGGCGTCGTGCTGTGGCGTGTCGCCGACGGCCGAAACCTGGGCAGCCGACAGGGGCGTCTCACAGGGTCGCTCGACTCATTCTCTTGGTACGACGATGTCTGCTTTGCGGGACAGTTCGATTACCGAACCGTCGACGTCTACCGCTTGAACGACGACGTCCCACAGTTGGTCGTCAGCATCCCGGCCACACACGTTCGCGCCACAGCATGGTCTCCCCAGGGCGACCGGCTGGCCATCGCTTCAGACGACACGCTACTCGTGGTCAGCATCGGCGAGCAGGTGTCGGAGGTTCTGCGACAGCAGGTAGCGTGGTCCAACCCGGTGCTGTGCTGGGCACCCGACGGAATCCGCCTCGCCGTCTCAGTCGCTCCGGCGTTCACGCTGCGCCGCACCGACATCCTTACACCGAAACTCCGCAAACTGTTGATCTACAACACCGACACCGGCCAAGCCGCCGAAAGCGCACCGCCCGGCCTGGCCGAAGCCATGGCATGGTCACCCGTCGAGGACGTCATCGCCTGCTCCTTGCGTCGAACACGACGCCGTGACCGCGTGGCGCTGATCGACGTCGGTACCGGCCGGACAATTCAGCGGCGGGCACGCCCTCACCAGATCAGCGTGATTGGCTGGTCCGCCGATGGCAAACGAATAGGATTGGGAACCTCCTTTCACAACGTCGAGAGCTGGGATGTCATCGGCCGAAGCTTCCGCCGCCTGCCCACTGGAAGGCTGCAGAAAATCTCGTGGTCGCCGGACTTGAAACGGGCCGCCGTGAAGCGGACCGGAACGATGCCAGAGATCATCGAAGCGGATAAGGTGTCGCCGCCGCTACGACTCGGAGGCGACGATTGCCTGTCGATCATGTTCTCGCCATCAGGCGACCTGATCGCCACGGCAAAGCAGGAGCAGATCACGGTGTGGGATGCGGGATCTGGTGTCCTCCACGCACAATGGGGCGCTCGACCGCGACGAAAGCCGAGGCGCATACCGGCATCGACACCGTTCCCGTGGGCGTATGCGCTTGCCTGGTCCGGCGACGGCGAGCGGATGGCCGTCCACACGCATTGCTTCTACGGCAGAACACCACCCGCCCTTTCAATTTGGCACGTAGCCACAGCGCAGCGCCTAGCAGTCCTCGACGGCAGCGAAGACAGCACCGGAACGCTTGCCTGGTCCCCGGACTCAAGCCTCATAGCTGCTGTCATCAGCAAGCACAACGTGAGCTTCTGGCGAGGAGACGACTACACCCGTACCCACCAATGGCGAACCGAAGGACTCGGCAAAGTAGCCGCCCTGGCCTGGTCGAATGACTCCACCAGACTCGCCGCCGCCGTCGGCAACCAGATCGAGATCTGGAACGTAACGCAGCAGCACGTAAGCGTGCGCTTTGTCGGCCACACAGGCAAGGTCCAACACCTCAGCTGGGCAACCGACGGAAACAGGCTGGCAACCATCAGCGACGACCACATGCTCTACCTCTGGCGCACTCAAGACGGACGACCGCTCGGCGTACTCGACATACCTCACGGGATTGTGCGCAGCCTGTCATGGCAAGACGCCCTCATCGTCACCTACGATGACGGCACGATCATGAGTTGGGATATCTGCGGTGACCGCGTGCAGGCTTCGGCCGAAGGCGGTGAACCTCGTGCGCTCAGCGCCGAAGAACGCGAGCGATACGGGCTGCCGTCAACGCCGACCGACTGAAACTCGCCAGGACATGAGCGGCGGGATCCAACTCGATGGCTGCACGTTCAGCTCGGTCAGTCGATAACGGAGCGAGCCGGCTGGCAAGCTTCGACCCCATGCCCCCAAACTGCTATTCATGCTCACGCACGGCAACGGGGCGCGGGCTTGAGCCAATCCTGGCCGTACCGTAATCTATGAGCATGTGCACCCCAGAATGGTGCACATATGATGCGTACACGTGTGCGAATCCCCTCGGACACGTTATTTCCACACGAACTGTGATATTTGTTCGTGTTTTGCGTGATCCCCGTCCCGTTGGGCGGGGATTTTGCTGTGGTGGCGAGGCCGCTTCCGTGCGGGTTGAGCGTGTAGATCGCGCTCTCGGATTCGATGGTCCAGGCGTAGTGGTCACACACGATGATCATGTTGTTGGTGCGCAGGCAGGCAGTGAGCTTTTCCGAGTCGGGGCTGCGCAGCGCGGGATGGTGAGGGTGTAGTCCGCGGTCGTGTCGGATGCGGTCCAGCAGGTGGTCTTCCCGGATGTAGAGGATCTTCGGCTGCGGTGAGGTCTTGGTGCGGGTGCTCGTGTAGCCGTGCCGGCAGCGGTAGCCGGGACGGCCGTGGACCCAGTGGGAGTCCATGATGCGGCCGCAGACGCCGCAGCACACGAGGCCGGCCAGGAGGTAATGGCGAGGAGCGCCATCGGTTGGCGTCGGCGCGGTATGGATCGCCTGAGTCGCGACGACCTGCTCCTCGGTGACCAGCGGCGGGTGAGCGATCTGGCGGGAGATGACCCACTGCGGGGCGGCGTTCCAGCGCTGGACCTCGCGGTGCCCTGCGACGGTCCCGTCGGGCGTGAGGTTGTCGTGGTCGGTGCGTTGCCGGTTCCACACCTGGCGGCCCGTGTAGCGGGGATTGGCCAGGATCGCCGCGACGGTGGTCAGCATCCAGCGTTGGCCGCTGCGGTGCGGGTTACGTGCCGGGTCGGCGCCGGACGGGCAGGGAACGCCGGTGTCGTTGAGGGCGCGGGCGATGCTGGCCACGCTGCGCCCGGCGAGCCGCTGCTCGAAGATCCACCGGACGTGGGGTGCGGTGGCAGGGTCGGGTTCCAGGCGATGCAGACGGCGTCCCCAGGCGGCGTGAGCGCGGTTCGGATCAGGGCCGGAGCCGTAGGGTGGCCGTCCGCCGAGATGTCGACCCTGCAACTCTGCCTGAGCGCGCATGGCCGCAGTGGTGCGATGCCGGGCTCGGGACACCTCCCGCTGGGAGTGCACGCCCAGCAGGTCCAGCAGCGCCAACTGCCGCGGGTTGTCGAAGTCCACCGGACCGTAGGTCTCCGGCAGCCACAGCTGCACGCCATGCCTGAGCAAGGTGGGAGTCAACTGTTCAAGCTGCTGGCCGTGGACGGCACGTTCGTACTCGCCGACGACGATCGCGTCGAACCCGCGCGCCGGGTCCGTCACGGCAGCGAGCAGCCGTGCCGCCTGCGGCCGGTCCGTCCAAGCGACCTGGCGAGAGACACCCTCGTCGAAGAACTCGACCACGATCCGAGCATGACCGGCGACCAAATCCTCGGCGTAGTCGCGCTGCCACCGACACGACGACGCCCGGTCTTGAAAGTCGACTGTGGACATCCGATTATAGAAGGCGAAACGGATGCCCGGTGGAGGTGATGTTGTCGGGCGTCGCGCCCGATCGCGGCCTCGCTGGTTTGGCTGCCGTATGCACCAGCCGAGCAGGTCGGGGACGTCGAGTTCCGGCGCGTACTGCATCAGGACCTCCCCACACGGTGTTACAGCCATCTGTCTCGGCATAGATGACTAACGATGCTGTGGTTCGTGGGACTCGGCCACTCGCAACATCTGTGGCTCAACCGGGCGGGGCAGGCCCGGCTGGTCACCTGGTCTGCAGCTGTGCGGTGACCGTGTCAACGAGTTTCGGCGCGCCGCCAGCAGTGCCTGGCTGGCGGCAGCGGGAAAGCCGCCCGGCAGCTTGGCTTCGACTGGCTGGTACGACGGTGAAGACGGAAACGGCTGGTTTACGTCGTGGGCCAGCCGGTACTCTGCGCCGGCCAGGAAGGAGTGCCGGGGTGGCCGAGACGATGACCCTGTGGCGGCCGACCGGCCCCGAGGAGCTCGACCTCGTGCGCGCTTCCGGTTGGAAGGCGTGGCCGCCGCGGCTGCCCGACCAGCCGATCTTCTACCCGGTCCTGAACGAGCAGTACGCGATCATGATCGCCCGGGACTGGAACGTGCCCGCCTCCGGCGTCGGTTATGTCACCCGGTTCGCGGTCGACCGCGTGTTCGCCTCCCGTTACCCGGTCCGGCAGGTCGGCGGCCGCGACGTCCTTGAGCTGTGGGTGCCCGCTGAGGAGCTCGACGAGTTCAATCAGCACATCGTCGGGCTGATCGAGGTCGTCCACGAGTTTCGGCCCGACAGTGGGCCGACGGGGTGACCGGCGTTGGACGCGTCTGAGCGGCTCGCGAGGGCTCAGCATCTACTGGCCGGACTGCCAGGACCCTACGGCAACGAGCATTTGTGGACCTGGATCGGGTTCGCCGGTGGCGTGGACCCTCTCGCGGGCGTGTTCGCGTTCCTAGCCGATTGTGGTGTCATCGACTCGGCCAGTTCGTTCGGTGGTCCGCCGCAGGCGCCTCAGGATGCGGAGGCGCTGGCGGTGTGCCTGGCGGAGGTGGATCAGGACGCGGCGCTCGCCGTCCTGGTAGGGATGACGTCGCGGACGCTGGCCTACGGCGTGCGGGGCCGCTACCCGGCCGATAAGGCCCAGGATGTGTTCGGGAAGCTGATCACGTTGCTCGGGCATGGGACCCGCTGGTGGACGAACACCGATCTGGGCTCGTGGAGCCCGGCCACCAGGCATACCATGGACGCCCTTGTCGTCGGCACCGGCGGCGGGATTCTCGTAGCCGTGCTGGCTGTTGACGAAGACTGACTCGACGAGACGAGAAGCCGGGATGGGCGGGCGGGCTGCTGGGCGTCGGCTTCTCAGCAGATGCGGCAAGCAGCTCGGACTTCCTCACGGTCGTCTCGCACGACGGGCGCGGCTTGTTCGATCCGTCCACGGGCGCGAAGTTCGCCCACGATCGGAATCCTGATCCGGACCCCAAGTCCGCCCTCCCAGGCGCCAAGAGGGCCCTGGCCACGAAGACCCGCGTCCTCAGGCGAACTCGCGCGCGGTGGATTCCAGCCTCTCGCGGTAGGCGGCCCACCATGCCTCGTCGCCCTCGACCATGTTGTCGCCGGGCCGCCGCCAGCCGACCTGGCCGTCGATCAGTTCGCGCACGATGTCGGCGTGCCCGGCGTGCCGGTTCAGCTCGGCGAGCACGTGCACGAGGATGAGGTGCAGCGTCACCGGCGTGTGTTGCCACCACCGCACCGAGCCGGGCGCGTCGATCGCAAGCGCCTCGATCGTGGCGTCCGCGTGTGCCCAGACTCGGTGCCACAGGCCGATGATGTCGTCGCGGGACTCGTCGGCTGCGGCCCACATGTCCGTGTTCGGCTCGGCGTCTTCGTCCAGGCCCGCGGCGGGTTCGGGAAATGGGCGGTCGAACACCTCGCCGAAATATCCGGCGGTCACCGAGGCCACGTGCTTGACCAGCCCGAGCAGGTTCGTCCCGGTCGGCACGAGCGGGCGCCGTACGTCGTACTCCGACAGCCCGTCGAGCTTCCCGAGCAGCGCCTCGCGCGCCTCCCGCAGGTACCGATGGAGATTCGCCTTGGCGTCGAGGTCTGTCATGCCGCCCAGGGTCTCATCGCCGCGCCCGCCGCGACGCCCTGTACGCCCGCGCTCCGAACCGCGGCCCTGCGGCGGCTGCTGTGCCTTTGCCGGGAAGGTGGAGGCACTCCGACCGAGCATCTGTCAATCAACGACCTGGTGAAGTCCGACAAAAGCCACGTCATGCTGCGCGGGAATCGCGTGTCCCGGCCTGATGGCCGTGCCATAGACTCCGCCGGTGCTTGAGATGTCGGGGGACTTCGAGATCCACATTACGGCTCACGCTCATCACGTCGAGAAGCTGTCGGCGTTCGCCACCCAACATGGCGCGAAGTTCGTCCACATCGTTCTCGATCGTGGCGCGTACGTCTCTCAACCGATGCTCACCCTGACCGGGCGGGGCACCCTGACCGAACAGCACGCCGCGGTGCAGCGTTGGCAACGCGAACTGCGCGAGGCAGGGATATACCCGTGCCGTTCGAAGATCGAGGCGGCGCCGTGGTGCGTCGGGGTACCACAGTCGGATGAGCAGGCGGCGGTCGAGCCGGGTGGCCGGTACTTCGAGCATCACGTCAAACTGCTGCTATCCAGTACGGCGGTGGCGGATCTAATGGCTCTCACCGACCTGGTCGCGCCGCACGGGGCGCGGCTGTCACGCAACGCCCGCCGTGAGTTCGCGGACGGCGCGCAGGAACGGTTTGTCACCCAGCGCTGCCACGGTGTGGGGCTTGCTGCGGCCCGGCAGCGGCTGGACGAGCTGGTCGAGGCCCTCCGGGCCGCGGGCCACGAGCCCGCGACGGTGGAGCAGGAGTACGTCGTCTCCGACAGCGACCTCCACCACGACCAGGGCTGGCTGGACTCGCCCACACCCGGCGCGAGCGGTTGGGCGCTGGAGCGCGAGAACAGCATGAGGTCCGCGCCGGCCGGCTCCCCGCATTACCCGCCGACCTACCAGCCGCTACCCGCCAGCCCGACCGTCCGACAGAGGGCTGCTTTCGACCCCGCCCTCAAGCAGTACCCGAACGCCTACCGCGCCGGCGAGCCCGACTTCCTCGTGGCCGCCACCGGCCAGCTGTGGACCGACGCCCGACGCGTCGCCATGAATCACGTCTTGGCGGCCATCGCCGCAACCACCTGGGGCCAGCATCTGGTCCTGCGCGGCAGCGTCACCATGGCGGCCTGGGTCGGCGACGCCGCCCGCGAGCCGGGCGACCTCGACTTCGTCGTCACCCCGCACACCATCACCAGCGACAGCGCCGACGCCCGCACGCTGCTCGATGACATCAAGACCGCCGTCCAAACCGCACCCGGCGCCGGCCTGCAACCAGACCGGATCACCGAGTCCGCCATCTGGACGTATGAACGCGCCGACGGACGCCGACTCGTCATTCCGTTCAGCACACCAGAGGCACCGGATGGCCACGTACAGATCGATGTTGTCTTCGGTGAAGAGCTCCCGGTCCCACCAGAGTTGCTGGTACTGCCCGACGTCAACGAGCCGTTACTGGCCGCGCCCGCCTCGCTGGCGCTGGCGTGGAAGCTGCTGTGGCTGGCCACCGACATGTACCCGCAAGGCAAAGACCTCTACGACGCCGTCCTGCTCGCCGAACACACCACCGTCGACCAAGCCCTCGTCCGGCAGCTCATGCGACCCGAACTCGGCGCCGAAGCCGATACCTTCACGGCCGAAACCGTCTTGTCCTGGCAGGTCGACTGGACCAACTTCACCGACGAGTGCCCCGGCATCACGGGCACCGCCGAGCAATGGACCAGGCGGCTGGCGCTGGCCCTCGATCACGCCTGGACCTGACTTCAGCGACAATCGCCGTGGACGGCGTACCTTGTTCCGGTGCCTGCACTGTCGCGTGCATGTGGCCTCCTGGGACATCGGATGATCGGCGGCGGCAGTGACACAGCAGCAGCGTCGGGAGCGTCGGGCCGGTGCTGAAGGAGCTGGTAACGGTGGGGGCGTACATCCGGCGCTGGCGCGAGGACGTCACCGCGCGCCTGGACCGGCTGCTGCCGGGATCCGAAGTCCGGTTTGGTTACCCGCCTGGCCGGCACACGATCGGTGGCCCGGGGGAGGAGGAACTCGCCTCTCTGGCGGGCACGCGTCTGCCGGGTGATCTGCTCGTGTGGTATCGGCAGGTGCGCGAGGTGAGCCTGCCGGACATTGGCAACGGCTACTTCATCCACGACCCCGGCCTGGTCGCTCGCCTGGAGGTGACGTCTCTCCAGGGGCGGTTCACGCGGACGTGGTCGTGTTCGCCAGTGATGGCGGCGGCACCCTGTTCGCGGTGGACGCGGTGACCGGCTCGCCGGTGTCTACCGCAGCGATGACCCACGATTCGACGTGGTGGCAGGGAACCTGACCGGCTTTCTCGACCGGCTACGCTACGCGGTCGAGGTGTTCGCCACAACGGGCGTAGCCGGCGTGAGCCGGTTCCGGCTCACGCCGTCGGCGTACCGCCACATCTGGTGAGATGTCCAGTTCAGGATCCCGCCGGTCTCGCGGGTGCTGCGATAGGCGCCGTGGTCGGGCTGGAGTGGCCAACCACGGCTGCGGAGGTGTGCGACGAGCCGCGTAATGGTCGTTGTCCGGTCGGCATTATCGGCGGCTGTCACCAGGAACTCGGCTGTGCAGTTGCCGCTGCTGCCGCCATCGGCGCAGGTGTCGGCCGACACCAGGCGCAGCGATGTCGGCAGTGGGAGGACCTCGTCATCACGGGCAGGGAACCGCAGCCTGCCGTCGCCGTCGCCGTCGGACCCGACGACGCCGAGCCCGCAGCCGCACACCAGGACCACGGTTGCCAACGTCGCCACAGAGGCGGCCCACCGAACTTTGCCCGCCGCCAGGTTCCACCCGGCTCGGTAAGGGACGAGAAGGGGTCAACGCTCCCTTCGATGACCAACGCGGCCAGGCACACGACGCCGACCAGCAACCACACCGCGAACCAGTCGAGCCACGGTGCGGCTATCAGGCTGCGGGGCCACTGCGAGACGGCGAACACGGCAGCCAGCACTGCGATGAAGACGACGCCGATAGCCACGCCGACGGCACGGCCGCTACTGGTGCCCCACGCCCAGACATCGACCACGACCAGGCAGTGAGCGTGTTCGGGATCACCAGGGGCGGCGCCAGGTGGGGTCGCGGCGCCCGAGAAGGCGGTACCGGCGTGGAACGCGGTGAGTGCGGTGGCGACCGCGTGGGCACAGAAGTCGTCGCCGACGGTTCCGCAGTCGTAGTCGGTGGTGAAGAGGCCGTCGACGATTCCGATCCAGGGTTGGAAGACGCCGTCGTGGCTGTGGACGACGGCTTGGACGCCGCCGCCGCCGGCCGGTTCGAGTTCGCCGACGCTGCCGTTACTCAGCAGCCGTGCCGCGGCCTCGGCCACCGTGGTGGGGACGGATTCCCGGAACGCGTTGATGTCGATGCGGACTGCCCCGGGCGGGCACTTTACCGGCCCGGGTGGAGACGGGCGGTATCGAGCTTGGCCAGGAACGCCGGCCGGCGCCGGTGCTGTCCACGCAACTCATCCAGGTATTTGGCGAACTGGTCGGTTTCGCCGGCGGCCGCGTACGCGTCACGCAGATGGCGCAGCAGCGTGATGGCTGTGTCGTAGCGGCGCTTGTCATGCGAGTTCAGCAGGTGGGCGTTGACGAGTGCCCGGTAGGGTTCGCGCACGTCGGCTGGATGGCCTTGTTGCCGGCGGTGCAGGAGTTCGATGCGTTGCCGGGCGGGCAGTTCGTCCAGGCGTGCGAGCCCGGTGTGCCAGGCCTCGTCATCACGGCCGGTGTGGTGCAGCGCGTCGATCAGGTGAGGCAGGTAGCCGGGTTGCTGGGCGACGCGGTCGCGTACCACGGTCAGCGCCCACTCGGTGTGGGTTTCGTCGCGGTCGGTCTCGGCCACCGTCGCCAGCAGTGACCGAAGGTTGTCGATGGTCGGCTGCTTGTCGAACGCAGCCCGACGCTCGGCCACCGCGGCCCGCGGATCGCCGGTCTCGATCAGCAGCCCCACCGGCAGGTCGCGCAGCCGCGCGGATTGGTGGCCCATGGAGTGTTCGGTGAGTCCGCGTCGAGCCCAGCCGATTGCGTCGGCGGGCCGTCCCGCCTCGACCAGCACCCGTACGACGCGCTCGTACTGGTCGGCGCTGACCAGGTGCTCCGCCAGCACGGCCACGTACCGGTCCACGTCGCCGGAGACCTCGGCGAGCTGCTCGCGTAGGTGCCGTACCGTCCACCGCTGGTGCCAGTTGTCCGGATCCGCCACCGCGGCACGCTGCTCGACCAGCCGGGTCACCTCGGCCAGGCCTTTCGTCCCGAGAGCCGGCGCCCACTCGCGCAGGATCACGTCCGGCCAGCCGGGACCGTCGCAGACGAGCCGGACCAGCCACGCGGCCAGGCCAGCGGGTCGTGGCGGTGTGGCCCGGCACGCCCGGGCGTAGAGCTCCATCAGATAGGCGAGGTCGTTGCCGAGGACCCGGAGGAGCTGTCCATGTACATCAAGGCGGTCGTCATCCGATCGACTGCCTTGCGCAGCACCGGCACCGCGACCGCCGCCTCACTCGCGTCGATCAGCCGGGCGCAGCGGTCTGCGACCTCACGCGTCGCCTGTGAGTAGGCCTGCCGGCCCGCGTACGGGTCACGACGGCGATCCCGCCGCAACCGGTCCACCAGCACAGTCAGCCCATTCTCGTTCCCTGCGCTCACCGGTACATCACACCAGAACGCCCGCGACGACCCAGGCGGCTACGTGGTGTTCCGCGAACCTGATGCGGGCCACTGCCTGGTGCGGGCGGGTAGCCATCATGCCCCTTGCTTTGTGCGCTAGGCCGGGTAGGCGGTGAGTTCGTCGCGCCACTGTGCGAAGCGTTTGCGCATTTCATCGATATGGGCGGGGTGGGCACCGTAGGCGGCGAAACGTCGGTCCGGGTAGCGCTCCAGCATGCCGAACAGGTCCGCCAGGACGCGCCGGTCGAACCCCGCGTCGGATTGTTCGGCCAGCTCGCACAGCCGCGTCCGGGTGTAGCGACCAGTCATGAGGGCCGCGTCGATGTCCAGAAAGTCTCGGGGCTCGGCGCGCGTGTACAGGGCGGACATCTTGCCCGCGACGACGTCGTCGGCGTGCAGCACCGGCCCGACGTCCATCATCACCGGCGGCAACGCACGCCAGTTGGCCGCCAGCTCGACCTTGTACGGATGGGCAGGTTGAGCGGGATCGGTGACCGCGAGCCGGGCGAAGGTGTCGAACTGCTGCGTCACCTCGACGGAATACCCACCGTCGCGGTAGCCATCGACTACGGCGTCCACCGCTGCGGCGAACTCGCCGCGTCGCTCCCACGCCGTGAACAGGTCGATGTCCTCGCTCGGGCGGTCGAGGATGCCGTGGGCCTGCACGGCGTAGCCGCCGGCCAACGCGAATCCGTAGCGGGCAGCGACCCGCAGTCCGATCTCCGCCAAGCGGAGGTGAACCTGATCCACCCTTACCCGGCCAGCGTCTGCGGCGGCGTGGTCAGCTCGGGAAAGCGTGCCTGCCACAACGCCCGCAGCCGGGCCGGGAGCCACAAGCTGGGCCACAAACGGCGCAAAGTCGGGCCGTGCAACCACCGGCGCAAGTCGTCGACCGAATTGGCCTGGTTCAGCACCGTCTGGTACATCAGCTGCAGATCACCGGCGTCGTCCAAGTCGTAGGCGCTGTCGCCGGACCAGTCCAGCCACCGATCGAGCGTCACCACACCGCGAACCGGACCGCGCAGGTCGGAAAGGGTGGCGGCGACCACGAAGTGCCGCTGGTCCACATACCGTGAACCAGGCGGTGCGCCATTGCCGCTGGCCATGTCTCTACCTCCCGCCCAGATCGTACGTCTGAGCGGCGTCGCCGGCTGGCACGACATCGACCTGCCGGCCATCTGATCTCCTGGGATCGGCCTGCGGCCTGATGATCATCGCTGGGAAGGACGAGCACACGCGTGTCGATCCGCACTACAGGCGGGTCAGGGTGCCGCCGACCCGCGGGGTTCAAAGTTCTCGCGCCGGACGTCGGTCGACCATGTCGGGCCGCGGTCCGCTTGTGCCCGAGCCGACGGGACGGACGGAACGGGTGGCGCTGGGCAGTGCCCACCTTGCGGGAGGATACGCTCGCGGCTGCCCGGGCCAGATGTCGTGGAGGTGACCTTGGCGCGGCTGCTGCTGACCGAGGACGAGGAGTCCGTGCGCGTGGCGGTGGGTACACGGTTGTTCGTCCGGGCACGGGCCCACCTCAATTGCGGTGAGCTGGTCGATGTGCAGTGGGATCCGCAGGCCGGGCACGCTCGTGCCCGGCTCCGCGGCGACCTGTCCGGCACGGTGACCGCCGTCGCGTCCACCGATCCGAGTGGCGACATCACGGCGGTGCAGGGATCGTGTAGCTGCGGTGACGATCCGGGCTGCGCCCATCCGGCCGCGTTGATCCTCGCCGTCGTGTCGGCCCGAGGTGTGTCCCGCCCGCGGGCCGTGGCGGCACCGCCGGCGTGGGAGACCGCGCTGTCCCCGCTGGTCGGTACGGCGCCCGAGCCTTCCGCCGCTTCGGAGCCGGCCCGGGCCGGCGTCGGGTTGCAGTTCGATCTTGCGGCTGCCGGGCAGGCCGGCGCGGAATCGTCGTGGCGGATCGCCTTGCGCCCTGTGGTGCCAGGTCGCAGCGGGTGGGTGCGGTCGGGGATCTCCTGGTCGAATCTCAGTTACGCCTGTTATGGGCAGCCGAGGCGGGTGCAGCGGCACTGGCAGCTCCTCAAGGAGATCCTGGCGCTGTCCACGGCGGCCGAGGACCGGCACTACTACAGCGGCTACCAGCAGACGGTCTACCTCGACGCGTTCGCGAGCCGGCGGATCTGGGACCTGCTCCGCGAGGCTCAGGAGACCGGGTTGCCGATGGTGCAGGCCGGAAAGGCGGCCAGGCGGGTCGTCGTGTGCCGGGAACCGGCGCGGGTGTCAATACGGGTCGGCCGGACCAGTGACGGCCTGCTACTCGTACCAACCTTGCTGGCCGACGGCATGCTGGTTGCCCCGGATTCGTCCCTGCTGGTGGGCCAGCCGGTCCACGGCGTCGCCTGGTGGGGCGTGCGGGGCCAGGATGCCCCGCGGCCAAGGGACAGGGTGCTGCGGCTCGCGCCGCTGGAGCGGCCGCTGGAGCCGGGCATCGTCGGCATGCTGGCAAAGCCGGCGATCCAGGTTCCCGCTGACGACGAGGCACGGTTCTTCGAGCAGTACTATCCGAGCCTGTTGCGGCAGGCGGAAATGGTAGCGGTGGATCCGTCGGTGCGGTTGCCCGATCTCGGGGCGGCTGCGTTGACGTTGACGGTGAACCGCATGGCCGGGCATCGGCTCTCGCTGCGATGGGAGTGGGTGCTGCCGGTCGGTGACGGCCATCATCGGGAGCCGCTGTGGGCGCCTGCACCCGTCGTCCACGCCGCCGACCGGGAGAGGGTGGTGCGGCGGGTGACCGAATTGGTCGCCGACCCGGCGCTGGGCCTGCTGGAGTCAACGCCTGCGGGGCCTCGGCTGGCGGCCGCCGCGGACGTGGCCGGCGACGCGATGATCCGGTTCCTGAAGGACGTCCTGCCCCGGTTGACCGATATCGACGGCGTCGACGTCGTCACGCAGTTCGACGACGCGGGCCCCGCGTACCAGGAGACGCTGCAGGCCCCGGTCTTCACGTTCGCCGGCGCAGACACCAGCGGGCAGCCGGACTGGTTTGACCTGTCGGTACAGGTGACGGTCGGCGGTGAGCAGGTGCCGTTCGACGAGCTTTTCGTCGCGCTCGCCGCGGATCAGCAGTACCTCATTTTGCCCAGCGGCACGTACTTCAGCCTCGACCGTGCCGAGTTCCGCCAGCTGCGCGACCTGATCGCCGAGTCCCGCGCGTTGGACGACCCGCCGCCCGGGGTGCTGCGGGTTGGGCGCTTCCAGGCCGGGCTGTGGCAGGAGTTGGCCGAGCTCGGCGAGGTTACCGGCCAGGCCGCTGCCTGGCAGGAGGCGGTGCGCTCACTGTCCGGCGCGGGCAGCCGCGTCGAGCATCGGACCCCATCGGGGCTGAAGGCCACGCTACGGCCGTACCAGCAGGACGGGTTCCGGTGGCTGGCCGCCCTGCACGAGCACCGACTCGGCGGGGTCCTTGCCGACGACATGGGCCTGGGTAAGACCCTGCAGGCATTGGCCCTGATCTGCCACGTCCGGGAGACCGGCGGTCCGCGGGCGCCGTTCCTGGTCGTCGCCCCCGCCAGCGTCGTGCACAACTGGGCGAGCGAAGCGAGGCGGTTCACACCGGACCTCGTGGTCGCCACCATCACCCAGACCCGCGCGCGTCGCAACGCGACGCTCGCCGACGCGGTCCGCGGTGCGGATCTGGTGGCCACCTCCTATACCCTGTTCCGACTCGAGTTCGAAGACTACGAGGCCCTCGACTGGGCCGGGCTGATCCTCGACGAGGCACAGTTCGTCAAGAACCCCCACTCGCAGGGATACCGCTGCGCAAAGCAACTCCCGGTATCGTTCAAGCTCGCCATCACTGGCACGCCGATGGAGAACAACCTCCTCGAACTGTGGTCGCTGGTGTCCATCACCGCGCCTGGCCTGTTCCCCCGCGCGGACCGGTTCACTGACTACTACCGCAATCCGATTGAGAAGGCCCACGACGCGGAACGGCTTGCCCAGCTACGACGGCGGATCCGGCCGCTGATGCTGCGCCGCCGCAAAGCCGACGTGGCCGCCGACCTGCCGGACAAGCAGGAACAGGTCATCGAGCTGGACCTCAACCCGAAACAGCGCAAGGTGTACCAGACCTACCTTCAGCGGGAGCGGCAGAAGGTGCTCGGCTTGCTCGGCGACCTGCAGCAGCACCGGTTCGAGATCTTCCGGTCACTGACCCTGCTGCGGCAGGCCAGTCTCGACGTCGCCCTGGTCGACCCGAAACACCGTGCTGTGTCGTCAACGAAACTGGACGTGCTGGCCGAGCAAGTCAGCGATCTCGTCGCGGAAGGCCACCGGACTCTGGTGTACAGCCAGTTCACCCGGTTCCTGGGCGCTGCCCGGGAGCGGTTGGAAGCAGCTGGCATCCGCTGCTGCTACCTCGACGGGTCCACCCGCGACCGGGCGACGGTGCTCGCCGAGTTTAAGAACGGTACGGCGCCGGTGTTCCTGATCAGCCTCAAGGCCGGCGGTTTCGGGCTGAACCTGACCGAGGCCGACTACTGCATCCTGCTCGACCCGTGGTGGAACCCCGCCACTGAGGCGCAGGCTGTGGACCGCGTGCACCGTCTCGGGCAGATCCGCAACGTGATGGTGTACCGGTTGGTCGCCAAGGACACGATCGAGGAGAAAGTGATGGCGCTGAAGGCCCGAAAGGCCGAACTGTTCGGTAGCGTCCTCGACGGCGGTGATTTCGCGTCCGCGCAGCTGACCGCCACCGACATCCGAGACCTGCTCGAGTAGCGCACCTCGCGGCAGCCCTCACGCCGCTCCCGGCGGGCCGACCGGGGTGAGGGCCGCAGCGAGCAGCGATGATGACCAACCCGGCCAGCGGCTGCTTCTCCACAGTGCCCGTTGACTGCTATAGGATTACGGCATGAGCACCCATGCTGAGCATGGGTGCCGCGAATTTGTGTACGAATCCCCCCTCGGACACGAACCGAATCCCAACGGTGCGCGGCAAGGTCAACACTTGCCCGCACTGTTTGTGTTTCCGGGTCGTACGACGGGTGCAGCCCGAGGCTGCGGTAGACCTCCAGCTTGTGTTCCGGCTCGGCGTCGCGCAGGGCGTCCACGAGGTCTCCGAGTTCCTCGACAACGGTGATAATGATCCTCGCTGAGGCGAGCGGGTGTGCGGGATTCTTCTTCGGCCGGCGCTTGGTGGCGTTGTGCGGCGCGTTGCCGTTCTGCCTGGGTTTCGGCGATCCAGCCGGCGACCACGGTGGGGTCAGCGCCGGCGTCGAGTGCCGCGCGGTAGCGAGAGAGCTTTGCGTCGCATTCGGATATGGTGGGTCCTTCCGGTGCGACTGCGGCCGCGGCTGACATGTCGGTGTGGGCTTGGTCGAGGAACGTGGCGATGGTGTGCTGGCGGTAGATTGGCCCGAAGCCCTGGACCAGCCAGGTATCCAAGGGTTGTATCAGTACGTCTTCGCGCATGATCACGTTGCGGGGGTGGTCGACCTTGTTGGCCAGGGCACTCCTGCGGAAAGCGGCAGCGGTAGTAGGCGACGCCGTGGGAGTGCTGGCCCTGCATCTTCCGGCCGCAGATGCCGCAGTGAACCAGGCTCTTGAAGATGTAGGGGTGGCGGGATCGGTGGGTCCGCTTCGGCGAGGTGGCGGTACGGGCGCGCCGGTACGCGGATACCGGCCAGCACTGCGGCGAACTGCGGGCTATCGCCGCGGTGCCCGGCGGTCAGCAGCATCGACAGCGGCTTGCCGCCCTGCTCGCACGCCAGGTGCAGCTTCTGGTCCACCCGGGAACGCCCGAGGGCATGGTCGGCCAGCTCCGTCACCACCGCGCCCGGCGCCTCGGCCTGCTGCTGCGGGCACCGAAGTGCGCCAGCCGCGTGCTGGTGGGCCCGAGCGATGGTGGAGTCGACGCTGACATCCCAGGTGATCAACCCAGCGGCGTCGGCGCGGGCCTGCAATCCGGTCACAATCTGCTGCCAGACCCCGGCCCGCTGCCAGCGCCGGAACAGCGCGTACACGGCTTGCCAGGAGCCGTAACACGCTGGCACATCCCGCCACGGCGCACCGACGCGAACCCGCCATCGGATGCCGTCGATGAGCTGCCGCTTGTTCCACTGCGATGGCCGACCTGGCCCATTACCTGCAGGCAGCAGCGGCGCCAGCACCGCCCACTGCACGTCGGTCAGGTCGTGCCGCCTCGTCACCGCTATGGTGGCCACGAGGTCCCCGGTATTCAGGTTCTTCTTGGTCGAAAAACCCTCTACCGGAGACCTCGCCGTCTATGGGCCACCGACACGCCACACCCGACTTCGAGACACTGCCTGGACCGCTACCAGGTCCGCCGTTCCGACGCCTGGTACCGCCACATAACCCTCGTTCTGGGTCAGGATGGGTGCCAGACCGCCCTCTCATGTGGAACCTGCAGCCGAAAATCGCTAGAGAGGCTCGCCGCAACTCAAGCAAGTGTCCTCGCCGTCCTCGTACATCATTCCGCAGCAGTACGACGGCCCGCCGCTGACCTCGAAGCAGGCTTCGTGCCAGTCCTCCCCATTGGAGTCGATGTGACTGCCGTCGTCCTCGATCGGCTCCTGGCAGCCATCGCAGGTGAGCGTTGTCATGTTCTCGCTCCTCCCCTCACACCGGCTCCGCAGCTTTCCAGCCCCAACAATCCGGGTAGGTGAACGGCGAGCAATAGTCGCTGTCGTGGCGCTCGGAGTAGTCTTTCATGTTGGCTGTGGGCCTGCGGCAGTTGGGACAAGACGGGTGCTCGCCCGGGCAGGTGCGACTGTTGTGCCCGCCGAGTCCACATATTGTGCATGCCACGCAGGCGATCTTAGCTCCCGGGCCACAGGCTCGGCGAACGCAAGACCCGAATCACCTACGGCAGCCCGCACCTTGGTCGCCTCTATCGGTCGACGCCGGGTTCGCTCCAGTCAAGCCGACACCATCTAAACCGAAGTCGCGTTATCGGACGGAAAACGCGCCTCTTGCGTGCGATCTGCAGCCGCGCATCACGGATGGACCTTGACCAAGGTTCGTCTCTCATGCCAACGAGTGACTATTCGGCTGCGGGGATCGGTTCAGGCCGTAACTCCTCGGCTGTGACATGCTGGCCGACTGGCCGGTCGATCCATCGTTCACCATGGCCGGGCCGCCGGTATGTCGGCTTGTCGTCCTGCGATGTCCACAAGACAATGTCGATCAACTGAAGGTCTGGCAGGTCGTGGATCGGGAACGGTTGGTTTCACCGCATCCCGCAGGGCCGCTAACTCGGCGCGGTGGATGCGAATCCAGATCGCCAAGGTCCGAACGGCCTTGACGATGCGCTCGCGGCGGTCCAGGCCCTGCTGGCGCGCCTTGTCCGAGAAACCCTCACGGTTGAAGCCGAACACCTCCGCAACGTGTCCGTCTAACTTGATCTTTAACGTGTGGCAGGTTCATGCGTACCCCGGCTGATCATGCAGACAGCCCCTGGTCGATCATCTTCTTGTCTAGGGAAGAAGATCAA
>NZ_JBFABB010000065.1:0-38110 GCF_040640035.1 Micromonospora sp. NPDC023633
GCACGCCATGGCCTTCGCCGGGCTGGGCGCCGCCGAGGTGCTGCGCCGCCATCCGGGGCACGCCGCCGCGGGGGCGCTGCTCGACGACGCCGCCGGCGTCGTCGGTCCCGGCGGCCCCGATCCGCGCTGGCCGTGGCCGCGGGAGCGGCTCAGCTACGCCAGCGCCGCGCTCGCGGAGGTCGTCATCGCCGCCGGTCAGCTGCGCGGCAACGCCCCACTGCTCGCCGACGGGCTGCGGATGCTGACCTGGCTGTGCGAGCTGCAGGTGCGCGACGGGCGGCTCTCGGTCGTGCCCGTCGGCGGCTGGCGGCGCGACGGCGCTCGTCCCCGCCACGACCAGCAACCGATCGAGGTCGCCGCCCTCGCCGACGCGTGCGCGACCGCCGCCGCGATCACCGGCGACCCGGCCTGGAAGATCGGGCTCGGGCGGGCCGTCGGATGGTTCCTGGGGGACAACGACCTCGGCATGGCCATGTGGGACCCGGCGACCGGCGGCGGCTACGACGGGCTCACCCCGCACGGCCCCAACTTCAACCAGGGCGCCGAGTCGACCCTGGCGCTGATCTCCACCCTGCAGCACGCCCGGCAGTGGTCGTGACCGGGATCCTGGCCACCCGCCAGAGCCTCACCCTCGCTCCCGACCCCCGGCGGGTCGTCGTCAAGCTCTTCGTCCCGGGTGAGGACGCCGCGGTGGCGCACACCCGCGCGCGCGATCTCGTCGACCGGATCGCGGGCCTCGACGCCGACGAGACGCAGACCCTGCTCCGGCGGACGCTGCACGACTTCGGCGGCCGGCACCGCGACCTGGAAGGCACCTTCCGGCACCACTACGAACTCGTCCGGCACCGGGTCGCCCGCACCCGGCAGCTCTCCCCCACCGCGCGGCTGCTCGTGGGCGCCTATTTCAGCCACGAGTACGCCGTCGAGGCCGCGGCGCTGTGCAACCCGTCCATGGTGGCCCACCCCGACCAGTCGGCGCTGCGACCGGGGCAGCTGCGGGTGGCGCTCAGCCTGCGCCAGATCGGTGAGGGGCACCTCTCCTCCATCGGGTTCGCCAGCGCAGTGCTGGGGCCCGGGAGCCGCCTCGCCGTGCGGGGGCGGTCGGGACCGCTGGTGAGCGGCCGGCGCGGCCACGTGCGGCACCGACGGGACCTGCTCGCCGCCGGGCTGCGCGAGGAGGGCTGGGACAACGAGGTCTGCGCGGCCGTGCTGGCCGCCCTGCCGGAGCGGTACGACGAGGCCGGCTTCGAACGGGTACTGGCCGCTCTGCCACCCGATCTGTTCTACCGCCACACCACCCCGGACACGCTGGAACAGCTGCGCCGGATCTCCGCGGCCAGCTACGCCGTCGCCTTCCCGGCCGACACCCTCCTGCACGAGCGGGTGCTCTGGCCGGCCACGGCGGCGGAGAGCAACGGCATGGAGGACGCCCGGTTCGTCGGGTTCGTGGACGACGCCGGCGCCGCGACCTACCAGGCGACGTACACCGCCTACGACGGTCGACGCATCGCCGCCCGGAGGTTGACCAGCGACGATCTGAGCCGGTTCCGGATCGACCCGATGCGCGGACCGGGTGCCCGGAACAAGGGCATGGCGCTCTTCCCCCGCACCGTCGACGGCCGGCACCTGGCGCTCTGCCGCTCCGACGGCGAGACCATCGGCCTGACCGCCCTGGCTGACGACCAGACCTGGCAGGCCCCGGTGCCGCTGCACGGGCCGCGCCGCAGCTGGGAGTTGATCCAGGTCGGCAACTGCGGATCGCCCATCGAGACCGAGGTGGGCTGGTTGGTGCTCACCCACGGCGTCGGTCCGATGCGCCGCTACGCCATCGGGGCCCTGCTGCTCGACCTGCACCGCCCGGAGCGGGTGATCGCCGAGCTGCCCGGGGCGCTGCTGGCCCCCGACGACACCGAGCGCGAAGGGTACGTGCCCAACGTCGTCTACTCCTGCGGCGGTCTGCTCCACGACGACCTGCTCTGGCTGCCGTACGGGGCCAGCGACGCCCGGGTCGGCTTCGCGACCGTACCCCTCGACGCGCTCGTCGAGGCGATGGTCGGGCAGCGGTCCGGGTGAGTGCCGAGCGGCCGGCGCGCACCGCCGGCCGGCCGGTCTCACGCCCGTTGTCGAGAGAGGCGGGTCAGGACGGTGCGCGTCGGTGTCGGACCCATCTGGTTGAGCCGTGCCGACCCCGGCGGCCGGTGAGCGGCCGCCGGGGTCTGCCCGGTCAGGACTCGGAGTTCCTGCGGCGGTAGAGGAAGAGAAGGCTAGCGCCGGTGGCGACGGCGAGGCTGCCGAGGCCGGTCAGGACGGGTACGAGCGCACCACCGCCGCTGGCACCGGTCACCGGCAGCTGCGTCCGGCTCGGGGTCGGGACACCGGTCGGCGTCCGCGTGGGCTGACCCGTCGGCGAGCCGGTGGGGCTCCCGGTGGGCTGACCGGTCGGAGTGCCCGTCGGGGTGCCCGTCGGAGTACCGGTCGGGGTGCCCGTGGGGGTACCGGTCGGGGTGCCCGTGGGCTGACCGGTCGGAGTGCCCGTCGGAGTACCGGTCGGGGTGCCCGTCGGGGTGCCGGTGGGTTGGCCGGTCGGAGTGCCCGTGGGGGTGGTGGTCGGGCTTCCTGTCGGCTGCAGGCAGGCGGGGGTGTTGATGGTGTTGGTGTCGAGGGTGACGGCGCCGGTCTGGGCCAGGGCCCGGCCCTGCAGGGTCGCGCCGGTGTTCATGGTGATCGAGGTCTGGGCCAGGATGTTGCCCACGAACCGGGTGCCGGTGCCGAGCGTCGCCGAGCTGCCCACCTGCCAGTAGACGTTGCAGGGCGAGGCGCCGTTGATGAACACGACGCTGCTGTTCGCGGCGGTGACCAGGGTGGAGGCGATCTGGAAGATGAACACCGCCGCCGGGTCGTTCTGACTGTTGAGCGTCAACTGGCCGGTCAGTTGCGCGGCGCCGATCCGGTACACCCCGGGGATCAGCGTGGCGCCGCCGAGTTCCGACGGCCGGTTGATGAAGGGAGTCCGACCCGCGGCGTCGTTGTACGCGGTGGTCAGGTCGTTCTTGGCCTGCAGGGCGACGCCGTCGGCGAGGTGGATCTCGCCGGCGACGGCGCCCGGCGGGAAGCCGGTCGCTTGGCTGCCGGGGTGGACACCGAGGCTCTGCTCCAGGATGGTCGGACCGGTGTTGGTCACCTCCGAGCCGGCCAGTACGGAGAAGTTCGCCGCGGTCCCCAGGCCGACCGGAGCCTCGGCCGCGCTGGCGCCGGTGCCACTGACGATCAGCACAGCGACGGCCGTGGTGGCGGCCGCGACGGCTGCGAGCGCCGGCATTGCCGCGCGCCGAAGATGACGGGTTCGGGTGACTGTCACGATTGTGGCCCTCTCATGGTGCGTCTCCGGCCGGCGCTGTCGCGACTGCGGGGGCCGGAGTCACACACGTACAAATATAGGTAATCGGACTTTTACACATGCAAGCCCATAATGTGCCCCTACTTCCGAAATTCTCGCCCGTCGACCGGCAGGATTCCGACCGCCCGAGCCACGCCAGATCTGAATTCTCGGAACGACCCTCACGTCGACCAGGCCCGTGCCCGACACCCTGTCGTGAGGACCCCGGCATCTCGCAGCCGACAGGGAACGGCGGCCGCGCGATCCGCTCCGCGGCAGGGCCGTGCCGTAGGGTGAGGCACGTAGCAGCCGCCCCGGTCCCTGGTGGTGCCCCGAACCGCAGGCACAACACCAGGAGCATCGGATGCCTGGCCCCACCGGCTACGTCGTCCCGGGCCCCGAGTCCGTCGACGATCTCGTCAGGCGGATCGCGGACCGGGATCCGGCTGCCTTCGGCCGCTTCTACCGCCGCATGTGGTGCTGCCCCGGCTGGGACGGTTGAAGCCGCACGAGTCGGCCCGAAAGCTCGCCCGCCGCCTCGAAGCAGGCAGCGCCCGGATCATGTCCGCCACGGTCCGCCGTGACGGCGGCCGGTGGCACGTCGCCTTCTGCGTCGAGGTTGAACGGTGCGAGCGAACGCCGGCCCGACCCGACAGCGTGGTCGGTGTGGACGTCGGGATCACGCACCTCGCGGTGCTGTCCACCGGCGAACTAGTCGACAATCCGCGCCACCTGAGCGTCGCGCAGGCCTGGCTGCGGACGCTGGGCCGGGCGCTGTCGCGCAAGCAGGGTCCGGACCGGCGTATCGGACGACGGCCCTCGAAACGGTGGGAACGCGCCGCTGCCCGCCTCGGCCGCGCCCACGCCCGCGTCGCGAATCTACGCCGAGACGGCATGCACAAGCTCACCACCCGACTCGCCCGCGAGCACGGCACAATCGTGGTCGAAGACCTCAACGTCACCGGCATGCTCGCCAACCGCAGGCTGGCCCGGCACATCACCGACGCCGGATTCGCCGAAATCCGCCGCCAGCTCACCTACAAGACCCAGTGGAACGGCGCACGACTGATCATCGCCGACCGCTGGTTTCCGTCCTCGAAGACTTGCTCGGATTGCGGCGCGGCGAAAGCCAAGCTCGCCCTGCCGAGCGCCAGTACCACTGCCAGGCGTGCGGCCTGGTCATGAACCGCGACCGCAACGCCGCGCTGAACCTAGCCGCCCTCGCGGCCGAGTTCGACCCCGCCGGGAGTGGCCCGGTGGCAGCACGTGGAGCCGACCGTAAGACCCGCGTACCCGGGCAGGTGGCCGTGAAGCGTGAACCCGGCACGGCATCCGCCGGTCAGACCGGGACCGTCCCACCGCAAGGTAGGACTGCTGATCGCGTGCTCACTAGAGCGCACTGAAAGGTAACGGCGTTCCACGATGGTCATGCCCACCCCGACCGTGTCCCGTCCCCGGCTGCTCGACGTACCGGGCAGTCGCGAACAGTTGTTGCGCCGACTCGCCGCACTGCACCGCGACGATTAGCGGGGTGTGCCGTTCTCCGGGTACGCGGTCCCGAGCATCCTCGGTGCGCTCCGTCGGCATTTTCGGGACACCACCTGGGCCATGCGGGTACCGCGCCGGATCCAGGAGCTGAACGGCAGGATGCGCGCCGTCACGACGGAGTTGATGCAGTCGCGGGGCCACCACCCGAGCGCCGCGGAGTTCGCCGACCACCTGGAGGTGGGCGTCGAGGAGATCCAGGCCGCCGCCCTCGCGGCGCAGGCCTACCGGCTGATGTCTCTCGACGCGCCGCGGCACGACACCGACGACCTCGGGACCCTCGCGCTCATCGGGACCGTCGATCCCGGTTTCGCCCGGGTGGACGATCACCTCGTGCTTCGGTCGCTCCTGGCCGACCTCCCCCCGCGGGAGCGTCGGATCCTCACGATGCGGTTCCACGGCCAGCTGACCCAGCAGTCGATCGCCGAGCGGTGCGGATTGTCGCAGATGCACGTCTCGCGGCTGCTGAAGCAGTCCCTTGCCCGGCTCAGGGCCGGCATGCCGAGCTGACCGTCTGCCGTCGCGGCGGAGGCTGCGCGTCTTCCGCCGAGAGTGCGTAGCAGGACCCCGGGCACCGTGGGCCGACCCCGACGACGTCCGGCGTCGGCAGCGTGAGCCGCGCCCACAGCGGATCCGCCCGGGATCGCGCCCGCGCGGCGCGCGCTTCCAACAAGTTCGCGTCCGCATGACCCAACCGTGTCGAATGCGCCGAATCGCCCCTCACCGCCGCTGTGGTGTCCCCACGATGGGAAGAAGGTCGGACTTGGAACTGAGAGGGGTAGTGCGGCATGAGGCGTCGACGTAGCAGGAGGGTGCCGCTGCTGCAGGCGGCAGCGATGTCCCTGGCAGCGGTGGTGGCGGCGGCAGCCGTCGTACGAGCCCGCCGTCGCCGCGCCGGAGGTGACGCGGCCGCCGGTGATCTTCCCGCCGTGCGGGACAGCGCGTTCGCCGACGCGGGCACAGGCGGGGTACCGGTCCCCGGCGGCGCGGCCGGCCGGGACAAGCAGACGGCGTCACCGGCAGCCGCGGCGCGGTGAGGACGGGGAGCGCCGCCCGCAACCGGGCAGGAACGTCCCTGCCCGGCGTGACCAGGCGGCGCCCACCCGACGGCCTCGGACGGGCGTGCCCCGGCGCGAGGTGCCGACTCCGTCTTTCGCAGGTGAGGGCGGATGAGTGCCTTCGGAGGTGAGGGCGGATGAGTGACCCGCCCAGCGACACCCGGGCGGCCCACGGGCCACGGGAGGAGGTCACGGTCGCCGAACTCGTGCAGCGTGCGACGGACCAGATCACCCGGCTGGTGCGGGAGGAACTGGCACTGGCCCGGGCGGAACTGACCGCCAAGGGCAGACGCGCCGGCTCCGGCGCCGCGATGGTCGGTGGCGCGGGCGGGATGGCGCTGTTGGGGGCGGGGGCGCTCGTCGCCGCGCTCGTCCTGGTCCTCGCCGAGCTCATGCCGGCGTGGGTGGCCGCGCTGGTCGTCGCGGTGGTTCTCTTCGCCGTGGCCGCGCTGCTCGCGCTGTTCGGGAAGAAGCAGGTGAAGCAGACGATGCCCGTCACGCCGGAGTCGACGCTGCACAGCGTGCGCGCAGACGTGGAGTCGGTGCGGCAGGCCGCCAAGGAGGGACGAGGGTGATGACCCCGAACGAGAGCAGCGACCCGGACCGCACCCGTGCGGACATCGAGGCGACCCGGGCGGAACTCGGTGCCACGGTGCAGGCCCTGGCGGCCAGGACCAACGTGCGGGCCCGGGGCCGGAACAGGGCCCTCGACATCGGAGGTCGCGCCCGACAACGCCTGACCGGCTCGGCTCAGGCGGTGCGGGAGAGGACGGCACAGGCGGTCCGGACGACCCGCCCAGGAAACGGCGGTACGAAGCTCGACGCGATGGCCCGTGCCGCGCGGCGACGCCGGGCCGCCCTGCGCGACGGCGCGGCAGAGGGGCTGGCGGCCCTGCGCGGCAGCGTCCCCACCGGATCGGCGGCCGGGAGCGGGCCCGCCGCCGCCCGCGCGCTGCGCAACCGGCTGGTCGGGATTCGGTCGGCCGCCCGCCACCGCCCCGCGCTGATCGTCGTCGCCGCTGCCGTCGTGGGCCTCGTCGTGACGATGCGTCAGCAGAAGCTGGGCCGGCGTGGCGCTGCGCGCCGTCGATGCTGACGCACGCTCGCCGTTCACCTCGCTCGTCTTGAAGGACCACCTGTTCGACGTCGTCGACAGGCCGAGAACCGCCACGTGCACGGAGCCGCGACCATGAACGATGCGACCCTCGACACCCGACGTCACGGCGGCAGCCAGTACGCGGAACTGTCACGCCTGATCCGGCGGGCGGGCCTGCTCGATCGGCGGCGCGGCTACTACGCGCTGCGCATCGGCGTCCTCGGCGGGTGCTACGTCGGCGCCTGGGCGCTGTTCGGGTGGCTCGGTGAATCGTGGTGGCAGCTGGGCGTCGCGGCCGTCCTCGCGGTGGTCTTCGCGCAGGCCGGGTTCATCGGTCACGACGCCGGTCACCGCCAGATCTTCCGTACCCGTCGCGCCAACGACCTGGTCGGTCTGGTCCACGGCAACCTTCTGATCGGCCTCAGCTACAGCTGGTGGGTGGACAAGCACAACCGCCACCATGCGCACCCGAACACCGAGGGTCACGACCCGGACATCGTCGTCAGGCCGTTGTCGTTCACCCGGGGGCAGGCGCGGGATCAGCGCGGACCGGGCGCACTGGTGGTCCGGTACCAGGCGTACCTCTTCTTTCCGCTGCTGCTGCTGGAGGGCCTGCACCTGCACGCGAACAGCGTCAAGGCCGTCGTCGGCGCGCGTCGGCTCCGGCGGCGCCCCGCGGAGGCCGCGCTGCTGGCCCTGCACACCGTCGGGTACCTCGGTGCCGTGTTCCTCGTCCTGAGCCCGCCGCAGGCCGTCGCGTTCGTCCTCGTCAACCAGGGCCTGCTCGGCCTCTACCTCGGCAGCGCCTTCGCCCCCAACCACAAGGGCATGCCGATCCTCGCCGCCGACGACCGGCTCGACTACCTCCGACGCCAGGTCCTCACCTCCCGCAACGTGCGCGGCGGCTGGTTCCTCGACGCCCTCCTCGGCGGCCTGAACTATCAGATCGAACACCACCTCTTCCCGAGCATGCCGCGGCCCAACCTCCGGCGCGCCCGGCCGCTGGTCCGCCGGTTCTGCGCCGAACACGACATCCCCTACCACGAGACCACCCTGACGAGGTCGTGGGCGCAGGTGCTGAGGCACCTGCACGCGGTCGGCCGGGCGTCGGCCGACGACGCCGGCCTGAGCTGAGGCGCGACCGGCCGCCGCGCGACGGGCGGCCGGATCCCGCCTCGGCCGAACGTCGCCGCCCCTTCTCGTCGCGCCCCCGTCGGGCGGGTCACGAGCCCACCGGGCGCTCCCGCGGGCCAGGTTCCGAGGTGGGCCCCGGCTCGTCGGCGGGCGCGGGATGCGCCGGCGCCCGTGCGGTGCGTACAGTTCCGGGTCGGACTTGGCATGGGCCGGGAAGAACTGGCGCGGGAAACGGGACGAGACAGCGACGGCATGGCAGCGGACAAAACTACGGAAAACAGCCACGAGGGCATCGACCGGAGCCAGCTGGAGGCCTGCCTCAGCGTCTTCGAGGCGTTGGAGAACCTGCCCCCCGACCACCCCGACGTGGTGCGGGTGCAGCGGGCCACCGCGCGGCTCTACAAGGTGATCAAGCAGCGCCGGCGCGAGGAGCGGCGGGACGCGATCGCGGCGGCGGACCGTGCGGTCACGGCGGCCACCGCCACGGGCGCACCGGGCCGGATCGACGACGAGACCCAGGGGATCCCGCTCGCCTCCCCCACCGAGGGAACCACGGCCGGCTTCCTGCACAACCCGCGCGGCTGCTACGTCTGCAAGCAGCGCTACCGGGAGGTGGACGCCTTCTACCACCAGCTCTGCCCGCCCTGCGCCGCGCTCAACCGGGAGCGCCGGGACGCCCGCACCGACCTGACCGGCCGGCGGGCGCTGCTCACCGGCGGCCGGGCGAAGATCGGCATGTACATCGCGCTGCGGCTGCTGCGCGACGGCGCGCACACCACGGTGACCACGCGGTTCCCGCACGACGCGGTCCGCCGGTTCGCGGCGATGCCGGACAGCGGGGACTGGCTGCACCGCCTGCGGATCGTCGGTATCGACCTGCGCGACCCCGCCCAGGTGATCGCGCTCGCCGACTCGGTCAGCGACCAGGGACCGCTGGACATCCTGATCAACAACGCGGCGCAGACCGTCCGTCGCACGCCCGGGGCGTACGCGCAGCTCGTCGCCGCCGAGGCGGCGGCCCTGCCGGACGGCCCCCTGCCGGAGATCGTCACGTTCGCCAACCCGGCCGGCCGGGGCGACGCGGCCGGCAGCCTCACCGCCTCGCCGGAGTCGACCGCGCTCACCCCGCACGCGCTCACCGCGCTCGCGCTGACCAGCGGATCCGCCTCGCCGGAACGGATCGCGGCAGCCACCGCCATCGACGCCGGCGGGCTGGTGCCCGACCTCGACCCGGTCAACAGCTGGGTGCAGCGCGTGCACGAGGTGGACCCGGTGGAGTTGCTGGAAGTGCAACTGTGCAACGTGACGGCGCCGTTCGTGCTGGTCAGCCGGTTGCGCCCGGCGATGGCCGCAGCGAGGGCCCGCCGTAAGTACGTGGTGAACGTGTCGGCGATGGAGGGCCAGTTCGGGCGCGGCTACAAGGGGCCGGGGCACCCGCACACCAACATGGCCAAGGCCGCGCTGAACATGCTGACCCGCACCAGCGCCCAGGAGATGCTGACCGACGGCATCCTGATGACCAGCGTCGACACCGGCTGGATCACCGACGAGCGGCCCCACCCGACGAAGATGCGGCTGGCGGATGCCGGCTTCCACGCCCCGCTAGACCTGGTCGACGGCGCGGCCCGGGTGTACGACCCGATCGTCCGCGGCGAGCAGGGCGAGGACCTGTACGGCTGCTTCCTCAAGGACTACGCGCCCTGCGCCTGGTAATGGCGCGTTCACCCATTCGCCGCTATTGCCAACCTTCGATGCGTGTGTAAAAGTTCTTCACTGACTTCAACCTCGTGCAAGAAATCCTTCGAGGGAGACCGGGATGAGAAGGACCACCACATGGCTGATGGGCCTCGCCACCGCGGCGGGGCTCACCATCGCGCTCGGCTCGGCGGCCGTGGCCGAGTCGGCGCCGGCCCCCCAGCCGCAGCCGCAGTCCGTGGCGGTGTCGGCCGTCGGTCCGCAGCCCGGCACCTTCGTCGGTAAGGGGTTCGACACCTGCGCCGCCCCGTCGCAGTCGGCGATGAACGCGTGGCGCGCCAGCTCGCCGTACCGCGCGGTGGGCATTTACATCAGCGGCGCCAGCCGCTCGTGCGCGCAGCCCAACCTGACCGCGACCTGGGTCACCAACCAGACCGCCAACGGTTGGCGGCTGATCCCCATCGAGCTCGGCTACCAGGCGCCCTGCGGCACCCGCGCGCCGAAGATGTCGGGTGATCCCGGCACCGCGCGGTCGCAGGGCCGCACCGCCGCCGACAGCGCCGCCAACGCCGCGCGGGCGCTGGGCATCGGAGCCGGCAGCACCATCTACAACGACATCGAGCACTACCCGACGACCACGGCGTGCCGCGCGGCGGTGCTGTCGTTCCTGTCGGGGTGGGTCGAACAACTGCACACCCGGGGCTACCTGGCCGGCATGTACTCCAGCGGATCCTCCGGCATCAGGGACGTCTGCCTGGAGTACCACAACCCGAGCTACACCAGGCTGGACCAGATCTGGATCGCCTGGTGGAACGGTGTGGCCGACACCGACGCCGGCAGCTACTGCTCCGACGCGTACTACGCGAACCACCAGCGCCTGCACCAGTACGCCGGGGACGTGACGGAGACCTGGGGCGGCGTGACGATGAAGATCGACCGCAACTACCTGGACGTGAGCACGTCCCAGCAGCCGCCTCCGCAGCAGTGGAGCACCACCGTCGACAACACCACGTCCGGCCGGTTCACGGCGAGCGCCAACTGGAGCACGTCGGCGTACTCCAGCAGCCGGTACGGCACGGACTACCGCTTCGCGAGCCCGACGTCGGCCAGCGACGTCGCCTGGTACCGGGCGGACGTCCCGGAGACGGGGAGCTACGAGATCTCGGTCTGGTACCCCGCCGACCCCGGATACAACAGCCAGACGCCCTACCTCGTCGCCACCGCCACGGGCAACCAGTCGGTCTCGGTCGACCAGCGCGTCAACGGCGGGCGGTGGGTGTCGATCGGCGTGTTCACGCTCGCGGCCGGCGACGGCAACAAGGTCGGGGTGAGTCGCTGGACCGGCGGCAGCGGCTACGTGGTCGCCGACGCGGTGCGGATCACCCGGGCGTGACCTGACGCCTGCTTCGTCAACGCCGTCCATCCGGGTAGTTCTCGCCCAGCTCGATCTCGGCTCGTACGGCGAACTCGCGCAGCGTGGCCATCGCCTCCGCCGGCCCGCCGGTGGCTCGCACCATCGCCGACTGCGCCAGGACGATCAGCGCCTCGACCGCCTCCTGCGGCCGGGGGTTGACCAGCGCCGCGACCTGGCCCATGTCGTCGTCGAAGTAGGCGAGCAGGATCCGGCTCGCCAGCCCGATGGTCCGGGCGGTGTCCCTCGACAGGTCGTCCGCGCCGCCCGGCGTCACGCCCCGCGCCCCTGCCCCGGCGCGCTCAGGTGGTCAGGCACGGTCGGTTGCCGGGTTCGGGGCACCGAGGGTCTCGCCCTCGACGAGTTGGCAGGGCAGCAGCCGTTGGTGGTCGCTGTCCCGCCCGTGCAGGATGTCGTCGAGCACCTCGATCGCCTGCCAGCCCATCTCCCTGCGGGCGATGTGGAAGCCGGTGAAGTCGAGGTCGGTCTCGGCCTGGCGGGTGGGATCGCCGAGCGCCACCAGGGAGAGGTCGCCGGGCACGGACAGGCCCCGGGCCCGCGCCGCCTCGGCCACCGCCGCCGCCTCGACCAGTTCCTCGCAGAAGACGGCGGTGACCCCGGTCGAGCGCAGCGCGTCGAGCAGTTCCGCCGCGGTCCTGCCGCCGACCGGCTCGTGTCGACCGTCCACTCCGGTCTCTCGGACCGCGGCGGTGAAGCCGGCGAGCCGGTCGGTGGCGGACTCGGCGCCGGCACCGACGCCGACGTACGCCAGCACCCGGTGTCCGAGGTCGACGGCCCGGCGGACGAGGGCGGCGGTGGCCTGGGCGTAGTCCGCGCCGACATAGGGCACCGGACCGCCCTCACCGGAGGGTAGGTGGGCGTCGTCGCGTCGACCGACGGACACGAAGGGCATGGCGCCGGCGACCATCCTGGCCAGCTCGTCGCGGGGGATCTCCCGACCGAGCAGCACGCATCCGTCGGCGAGCCGGATGCGGTTGTTGTCGTGGAAGATCCGCCGGCTGCCGCCGCTCACGGGGGCGCTGGTGAACAGCAGCAGGTCGCACCCGATGCTCTCCGCGCACGCCTCGATGCCGGACAGGAACGGGTGGTAGAAGTTCGCACTGGTGCTCGGGAAGACCGACTCGTAGGTGAACACGCCGAGGATCTGGTTGTGCTGTTGCAGCAGCCGCCGGGCGAGCGGGTCGGCGACGTAACCCGTCTCGCGGATGACGCGCAGCACCCGTTCCCGAGTCTCCGGGGCGATCCGCCAGGCCGCCTCACAACGGTCGTTGAGCACGAGCGACACGGTCGTCTGGCTGACTCCGGCCATCCGCGCGATCTCGTGCTGCGTCAGCCTGCCCCGCCCTGCGGACACGGATATCGGCCACCTTCTGGAGCATCACGTATTGCCGAGGATTGTTGCCGTGGATGCTGCCCGGCCGGCAGAACCGGTGTCAAGGGCGGCCGGAGCCAGTAATACGTATTACAGGCTCCGGCGGTCTTGACCCGGGGTTCCTGTTGATCCAAGACTCAGCGCATCCCCCGGCAACGCAAGGAGCCGACATGCCTGATCACGCCCTGTCCCGCCGCGGCCTTCTCCGGGCAGCCGGCCTCGCCGGCCTCACCGGCGTCGGCCTCGCCGCCCTCGGTTCCCCGGCGCACGCCCGGCCGGAGACGCCCCGGCTCGGCCAGATCGCCCTGGTCCCGCTCGACGACCGGCCCTACACCTGGTACGCCCCGCAACAGATCGCCACCGGCGCCGGCTACGACACCCTGCTGCCGCCCCGGGCGACCCTGGGGCGGCACTTCACCCCCGGCGACGGCCGCGCCGTCGGCCAGTGGCTCACCTCGTCCACCACCCAGGCGGACGCGCTGGTCGTCGCCCTACCGATGCTCGCCTACGGTGGACTGCTCAACTCCCGCAACAGCTCGATACCGGAGGCCGAGGCGTCCGCCCGGCTGGCGGCGGTACGGGCCGTCCGACGGCGCCGCCCGCACCGGCGGCTCTACGCCTTCGACACCATCATGCGGCTCACCCCCGAGGGGCCGTGGCGCAACGAGCTGCGGGCGTGGGCCACGGTGAAGGACGAGGTCGACAACCTCGCCATGATGGAGAAGCGCCCGCAACTCGACGCGCTGGAGTCCCAGATCCCGGCCGACGTGCGCAACGACTACCTGGCCACCCGGGCGCGCAACCACCGGCTCAACCTGACGATGATCGAATGGGCGGCCGAGGGGATCTTCGACTTCCTCGTGGTGGGCCAGGACGACGCCACCGGCCACGGCCTGCACCGACCCGAGTCCCAGGCACTCGCCGCCCGCATCACCGAGCTGGGTGTCGGCGACCGGGTGGTGATCTACCCGGGTGCGGACGTGGTGGCCGCCCTGCTCATCGCCAAGATCGCCGTCCGGGACGCCGACGTGCGACCCCGGGTGAGCGTCGAGTACTCCCGGGTGCCGGGCGAGGCCTGGACCGCCCCCTACCAGAACATCCCGTACGCCCGGCTCGTCCAGGGCTACGTCGACATCCTCGGCGGGACGGTCGTGGACCGGCCGGAGCAGGCCGACCTGGTCCTGATGGCCAACACGGGTGGCAGTACCGCGTCGGTGGCGCCGTTCGCCGACCGCCTGGTCGCCCACGTCCGGGCCGGACGCCCCGTGGCCCTGGGCGACGACGCGATCGCCGGGCACTCAGACCGGCGTCTGCTGTCCCTGCTCAACGGCCGGATCCGGTACGTCGAGCTGGCCGGCTACTCCGGCTGGAACGTGGGGATCAGCCTTGCCCAGGCGACGTCCCGCTGGGCGCTGCGGCAACGCTCGGTCCGCGGTGACCTGCCGCCCGGCGCGCCCGGCGCCGTCGGTGAGCCGGTCCTGGCCGCACGGCGGGCTCTCCTGCACGACGCGGCCCGAGCCAGCATCGAACTGTCCGTCTCGGAGCTGGTGCAGACCGATTCGTACCGCAACAACGTCCGCACGGCCACCACCGCCTACGCCTCCGCGCTGGGCGAGCCGGACCCGCAGAACATCGCCACCCACTTCCCCGAGATCAACGCGTACGCGGTCGACAACACCACCCCGCACGCGGAGAAGCTGTTCACCGAGCAGTTCGCCGGGGCCACGCTCGCCCTGGGCAGCGACGGCCGGGCGCCGGTGACGGCCCGCGTGGACCGGCTCGACGCCTGGCACCTCCACCTGCCGTGGAACCGCACCGGCGAGATCGCCGCCGAGCCGCGGATCGTCCTGACCCCGGACGGGGGGCCACGGTGAGGGCGCGGGCGGCCGCGCTGCTGGCCGCGCTCGTCGTCGGCGTCGCGCTGCCGGTCCCGACCGCTCCGGCCGCCGCCTCCGCTCCCGTCCCCCTCGTCGACAGCTACTTCGACTGGCTCGTGGCGTCGTACGACGGGGTCCGCAACGGGCTGCGCCGGGACATCGAACACGTCCACGGCGACCAGCTCGTGATGGCCGGCCGGGCGTGCACCACGGCGAGTCCGTGCACCGTCGGCGGGCCGCGGCAGAGCACCGCCGCCTGCACCTCGCTTCAGTTCATCTCGGTCTATCTCGACCAGCGGGCGGCGTACGAGCAGCGGTCGCTGTCCAGCGTGGAGACCGGGCTCGTCGACGAGTTCGCCAGCGCGGTGCTCGCCCACCGGCTGCCCAAGGACCCGAACGCGCCGAAGATCTTCGACGACGCGGTCGCGAGCACCCCGGACGGCCAGATCCGCTACTTCACCTCGTTCGGCAACGCGGCGTGCGGGGAGGCGCTGCTGGCCGCCCACGAGGCGACCGGCACCTCCGCCTACCTCGACGCCGCCACCGGCATCGGCGAGTTCCTGCTGCGCATGCAGGACCCGCGCGCCTACTACCAGGCCTACGGCGTGCATCCGTTCGTCGACGGACTCGGCCAGCCCACCACCCCGCCGGGCGGCTACGTCGACCAGATCTCCAGCTGGAGCAACCTCTACTCGACGATGTCCACCTGGAACCTCACCGCGATCGCGTTCCTGCAACGGCTGGAGACGGCCGTGGCGCCGCCGGACGACCGGTACGGCCAGTCGGCCGCCGCCGCCCGGCAGTTCCTCGGCACGGGGCTCCAACTCGGCGCGGACTGGTACACCTTCGACTTCGCCTCCCCCGCCACCAGCCAGAACCGGGTGGTCGCGCAGAGCGCGTACAGCGCCGACTGCCGCGACAACCGGTGGCACCGCAAGGGCTCCTGTGCCTACACCAACGGCCAGATCGCCGGCGGGACCCTGGGCACCGACATGGTCGAGTACGGGCTGGCCGGACTCTACGACCACGAGCGCCAGCTCCACGGCGCCAGTGCCGCGGCTGCCGCCGTGACGAGCCTCTACACCACGTACACCAGCCTCCCGGGCTGGCACACCGCCTCGGCCAGTGACCCGCTCGACTGCGTCGACGACACCGCGGCCGGCGCCGTGGACCCGTACTACCCGCCGGACAACCAGGGCCCGACCCCGTCGGGTGACGCACGGGACTACGACCCGCACCTGTCCTTCGGTGGCTTCTTCCGCCTCACCCCGCCCGACGAGAACGCCGAGGCGAAGTACTACGACATCGTCGGCTTCGGCATCCTCGCCGAACTGCGCAGACAGGTGGTGCCGGCCAAGTTCGCCGCGGGCTACCAACGGTTGCAGCAGGCGGACCGACAGGACGCGCTCTACGCACTGCTCGACCGTTCGCTGACCGCGATGTTCCTGCCCGCCCGGGACGCCGACGACCTCGACGGCGACAGCGACACCACCGAACACCTCTGCAAGGGCACCCGGGGCACCCTCCCGATCGCCCACAACGGCCTCGGCATCCTCAAGGCGGTCGGCTACGCCGGCACCCGGTGACGGCGCCACCGAGCGCCGACCGACGACCCCGTGCACCACCACCACGACGAAAGTGAACCGATGCGTCGCGACAGACGACTGACATCCCGCGTCCTCAGCCTGATCACCACGACCGCGGTGACCCTCACCCTCGCGGTCGCCCCGCCGGGCACCCCGGCCGCAGCCGCCGCGGCGCCGACCAACCTGGGCCGGCTCGCCGTCGTACCGCTGGACGACCGGCCGTTCACCGCGCACACGCCGGTGGCCGTCGCCGAGGCCGGCGGGCACGAGGCGCTGACACCCCCGAAGGACCTGCTCGGCGAGTACTTCACCTACGGCCAGGCCGACGCGGTCGGCGACTGGTGGCGCAAGGCCGCCGCCGACGCGGACGGCTCGGTCGTCGCGGCCCCGATGCTCGCCTACGGCGGCCTGGTCGCCTCCCGGACCTGCCAGACCAGCCTCGCCGACGCCCGGCGGCGGCTCTCCGTGCTGGACGAGGTGAAACGGAGCAACCCCGACAAGCCCCTGTACGCGTTCGACGTGATCATGCGCCTCACCATCGAGCCGACCAGCAGCTACCCGGGCATCCACTCCGGCCCGATCCGGCGCTGGGCCATCTTGATGGACCAGGTGGAGAACCTCGGCCAGGAGGAACGCCGGGCCGAGTACGAGCAGGTCGCCAGCGAGATCCCCGAGGAGATCAAGGCGGACTTCCTCTGCGCCCGGGCCCGGGACCACCAGATCAACCGGGACATGATCCAGCGGGTCGCCGACGGCACCATCGACTACCTGATCCTCGGCCAGGACGACGCCACCGAGCACGGCCCACACCGCCTGGAGAAGGCCAGCCTGGCCGCGCTCACGGCCCAACTCGGGGTCCAGGACCGGGTCAGGATCTACCCGGGCGCGGACATCCTCGGCGCGCTGCTGGTGGCCAAGCACGTCACCGAACGGCTCGGCGCCGCCCCGACGGTCGACGTCGAGTGGTCCCGCACCCCGGGCGAGCAGTGGGTGGCGCCCTACCAGGACGTTCCCTACGCCACCCTGGTCGACGAGTACGTGCGTACCCTCGGCGCCCGGCCCTCGGACGCTCCCGACGCCGACATCCTGCTGATGGCGAACACCGCCGGGGGCGGAAACCTGGAACCCTTCGCCGACCGGATCCACGACGCGGTGGCCCGGGGCCGGCTCGTCGCGGTCGGCGACGACGCACTGGCCGGAAAGGTGGACGGCGAGCTACGTGCGCTGCTCGCCCCCCGGGTCCGCTTCGGCGAACTGGCCGGGTGGTCCGGCTGGAACATCGGTCTGTCGATCTCCCAGTCGGTGGTCCGCGCGGCGCTGTTGCAGGCGAGCCGGACCGGTCGCCTGCCGGGCTTCCCCGGCGAGGCGAAGGGGATCCCCTTCCAGAAGGCGCGCGAGGCGATCCTGCTCAGTGCCGCCACCGCGCACGTCGAGTTGACGCTGCAGGAGCTGGCCCACACCGACGTCTACCGCAACCAGGTGCTCAGCCAGGTCCAGGCGTACGCCCGGGACAACGGCGACGACCCGCAGTACATGACGAAGGTGTTCGAGGGCGCCAACCAGCTCGCGGTGCAGCGGACCAGGGCGCTGGCCGACCAGCTCTTCGCCGACGAGTTCGCCGGCACCCCGGTCCGCGCGGGCAACGACGGCCGGTACGAGGTGACCGCGGTCGTGCACCGGCTGGAGTCCTGGCAGATGACGCTGGCCTGGTCGCGCTACCAGGAGCTGGAGGCCTTCCCCACGCTCGCGCTGAGCACGGCCACCGCCGACCGCGGTGCGCTGCTCACCGTCTCGGCCCTGCCCCTGCGGACCACGGTCCGGCCGGAGTCGGACGTGGACACCCGGATCACCGCCGTGCTGCGCAACGACGTCGGCACCCCGGTGACGGCACAGCTCGGCGCCGTCGTCCCCGAGGGGTGGGTCGCCCCGGCGCCGACCGAGGTACGGCTCGCGCCGTTCGCGGTGGTGGAGGTCCCGCTGACCGTGGGGGTCCGCAAGCTCGCGGCGGAGCAGAGCGCCACGGTCACCGTCGACGCCCCGCACGGCACGCAGCCGGAGCAGCCCCGCCAGTTCGCCGCGAGCGCCACCACGACCGTCGCCGCCGTGTGGCGCAACGTGGCGCTGGCCTCCGCGGGCGCCGAGGCCACCGCCTCGGGCTGGTGGCGGCAGTACGTGCCGTCGCACGTGATCGACGGCAACCGGGTCAGCTCCGGTAGCCGCTGGATCACCGAACCGGCCGACAGCCACTGGCTACAGGTCGAGTTCGCCGGTGCGGAGCGGGTCGACACCGTGCGGCTGCACCAGTACGGCGGGTACGAGCTGACCTCGTACCGGATCTCCGGCCTGGTCAACGGCGCCTGGCAGGTGCTCAGCGAGGTCACCGGGAACACGACCCAGGTCACCACGCACACCTTCGCGCCGGTCCGCGCGACCGCGCTCCGCCTCGACGTCCTCGCCAGCCGGGACAGGCAGGCCCGGCTCTACGAGATCGAGGTGACCTGCCGCGACGCCTCCTGCGGCTGACGCCGGCACCGCCGAACCGGCGGACCGCCGTCGACGGCGCCGCGTCGCCCAGCTCCGGTCACCGGGTGGCTTCCCGCCCCCGGTGACCGGACCGGCTGGCGGTGCGCGTGCCGCCGGGCCGGCCGTGCGGAGCGCCGGGCGCGACGGGTGGGGCGACGGGGCGCTCCGCCCGGCGCGCGGCCAGGACGCCCGAGAGAAATCGATTCCCTGCCATATAGGATCTCAGGGCCGACCACTGACGGATGGTGGGCCGCAACGGACGGTGGTGCTCGTGCGGTCGCCTCCGGTGGTCCAGTGCGGGACCGGGCGCGAGACACCGACAGGGGACGACCGCATGACGACCATCTATGACGTGGCTCGGATGGCCGAGGTCTCGGCGTCGACGGTGTCCAGGGTGCTCAACGGGCACTCGTCCGTGGATCCGGACCTGGCGGCGCGGGTGCGCCAGGCGATGCTCGACCTGGACTACCGGCCCAACGCGGTGGCCCGCAGCCTGCGCCGGCAGCGCACCAGTCTCTGGGCGGTGATCATCTCCGACATCGGCAACCCGTTCTTCACCTCGCTGGTGCGCGGCATCGAGGACGTGGCGCAGGAGGCGGGCTTCTCCGTGGTCCTCTGCAACGGCGACGAGGATCCCGACAAGGAGACCCGCTACGTGACCGCGGCCCTGGCCGAGCGGATGGCCGGCGTGATCATCTCGCCCTCGGGACGACCCGCCCTGATCAACCGGCTGACCGAGGCCGGGATGCCGGTCGTGGCCATCGACCGGCAGCCCCACGGCGTGGCCGTCGACACCGTGCTCGTCGACAACGTCCACGGGGCCGAGACGGCCACCGCCCACCTCATCGACAGCGGCTACCGCCGGATCGCCTGCATCACGGGACCGCGGCGGATCTCCACCGCCGTGCAGCGGCTACGCGGATACCAGCAGGCCCTGCGCGCGTCCGGTCGCACCGCGCCGGAGGACATGGTCCGGTACGCCGACTTCCGGGAGGGCGGCGGCTACCAAGCCATGGCGTCCCTGCTGAGCGCGGCCGAGCCGCCGGACGCGGTCTTCGTCACCAACAACCTGATGACCGTGGGGGCGGTGGAGTGCCTGGTCGACAGGGGCGTCGCCGTGCCCAGCCGGTGCGGCGTGGTCGGGTTCGACGACATCCCCTGGGCCCACCTGGTGCGGCCCTCGCTGAGCACCGTCGCCCAGCCCACGTACGACCTGGGGCGGGCCGCGGCGTCGCTGCTCACCGAGCGGATCGCCAACCCCGCGAAGGCCTCCTCGACCGTCACCCTGCGGACGACCCTGCGGGTCCGCGAGAGTTCGGCCCGGTTCCTCCCCCGGCCCGACGGGCAGCGCGCGAGCGGCCGGGGCGGGCCCGCCCGGGCCCGGTGAGGCGGCGTCGGCGACGCCTGCCCGGGATCACAGTGCCACGGCGCCGCACAGGTGCACCCGCACCCCGAGCGCGTCGAGCATCGCGGCCTTGACCCGCAGGGCACGGTCGGCGGCGTCGGCGTCGTCGGCGTAGACCACGTTGACGTGGTTGGCCTTGTGCCGGGCCATCAACTGGTCCCGGCCCACGCCGTGCAGCACGGCGTGCATGATCGGCCACTGCGGGGTGGTGGCCCGCAGCCGGCGCTGCGTCTCGGCGGCCGGCAGCTCCACCACGGTGCCCCGGCCCAGGTCGACGTGCAGCACCCCGTCCATGACGAAGATCCGCGACCAGACGATCTCGCCCGGCCGGGAGACCCCGCTGAGGGTGCCCCCGCCCAGCGGGAAGTACATCGGCGGCTGCCGCATGCTGTACGACCGGTCGTAGCCGCCGTTGTGGGACGCGGGGACCGAGCCGGAGATCTCGAACACCCAGACGAAGTCCGGCCCGTACCGTTCCCCCCAGCGGATGTCGTGCAGCGTCGTGGCCGGGTCCATCCCCATCGCGGTCCAGATCCGGTTGGTGACCAGCGAGTCCACCGCGACGCCCTCGTCGACCTCGTTGAAGTGCGGCAGGGCCCGTCCCGGATAGAGCTCGCGCGAGCCGTCCCGGCTGGCGACCGGCGGTCGTCGCACGTTGTTCAGCAGCCCCTCGGCCAGGTCGCTCGCCGGCACCGTGTCCTTGAGCCCCTGCTGGTACTGGATGCCGACCGCGTCCAGGCCGAAGTCGTCGGCGATGCGCAGCGCGGCGACGTACATCTTGAACTGGCTGAGCAGCTGGGCGTCGGTCAGTTCGGTGGCCTCGTCCGTGCCGGTGTGGAAGGTCATTCCGGCGACGTCGAGCCACGCCCGCACCGCGTGCGCCTCCTCGTCGGGCACCCGCGACATCTCCGCGACCAGCGCGCTCTGCGACAGCCGCTCCTTGAAGACGCCGAGCGGGTTGAGCAGCTCGTCGTCGATGATGGCGTTGTACATGCCCATGCAGCCCTCGTCGAAGACGCCGATGACGGCCGGTCGGCGCCGCAGCTGGCGGGCCAGCGCCACGCCGAGCTCGACCTCGGCGTCGGCCGGCAACGGCGGCAGGTCGCGCACGTGGCTCTCGTCGTGGACCACCTCGCCGGTCTCCAGCCAGGCCTTCAGCCCGTCGCGGGCCCACTCGTCGGTGAAGTCCTCGCTCCACAGCGCCGAGTAGCGCACGCCCGCCTTGGTGAGGCTGCCGGCGAGGTTCAGCAGGCCGACCAGGCCGGGGAACTGCCCGCTCCAGTTCGCCACGAGCAGGATCGGCCCACGGTGGGCGCGCAGCCCGGCCAGCACGTGGTGGCTGTACTGCCACACCGCCTCCACGACGACGAGCGGGGCGTCGACCGGGATCCGCTGGAAGACCTCGATGCCGGCGCGCTGGCTGTCGATGAAGCCGTGGCCCGCGGCGGCGTCCACCGGGTGGGCCCGCTGGGTGTGCCAGCCCAGGGCGGTGACCGCGGCGGCGAGGTCCGTCTCCAGGCGTCGCTGGGTCGGCCAACCGGTGACGTTCGCGCTCGGCCGCAGGTCGCCGCTGGCGACCGTGTAGACCGTCCGCGGGGCGACGGCCGGCGGGTCGACCAGCACCGGCATGGTGTAGTTGCTCACGGGTTGGCTTCCTCCACTGGCTCGTCGATACCTGGCGGGGTCGCGAGGCGCGTCTGTCGGGCGGCCAACGCGTGGGCGACGGATTTCGAGCCGTCGTACAGCTGCCGGTACAGCCCGTACAGCTCCGCGTAGTCGGCGGCGAGCGCCGGGCGCGGCTCGCGGACCTCCCGGATCGGGTTCCACCGGTGGATGTCGACCCGCTGCACCGCGCCGGCGGCGAGGAACGCGGCGCCGTAGCTGGCGCCGATGGTGACCGACGGGATGTGCTGGGCCCGGCCGGTGACGTCCGAGACGATCTGCGTCCAGAGGCTGCCCCGGGTGCCGCCGCCCACCGCCACGACGCGTCGGATGTCGCCACCGGCCGCCTCGATCGTCTCGATGTTGTGGCGCACCCCCAGCCCGGTCGCCTCCAGCGCGGCCCGGTAGATGTCGCCGCGCCCGTGGGAGAGCGTCAGGCCGGCGATGACGCCACGGGCGTCGGGATCGAGGATGGGAGTCCGCTCGCCGGCGAAGAACGGCAGCATGAGCAGTCCCCGCGCGCCCGGCCCGGACCGCTCGGCCAGGCGGAGGAGTTCGGGGTGGTCGGCGGCGTCGAACAGCTCCCGCAGCCATCCGGTGATCGCCCCGGAGGTCGCCATGCCGCCGGCCAGGTTGCGGGTGCCCGGCAGCGCCCCGACCGTGCCCCAGAGCGACGGGCTGGTCAGCCGGTGCGGGACCGTGTGCACCAGGAACATCGTCGTGCCGTACATGAGCATCAGGTCGCCGACGTTCTGGGCGCCCACGCTGACCGCCTCCGACCAGGCGTCGATCGTCCCGGTCACGACCGGGGTGCCGGGCGGCAGCCCGGTCGCCGCGGCGGCCCCGGCGGTGACCCCGCCGGCCACGTCGCCGGGCCAGCGCAGCTCGGGCAGCTCCAGCTCCGGGGCGATCTCATCGGCCCAGGGCCGGAACCAGGTCTGGGCCCGGGTGTCGTACAGCGGGGTGCACTGGCTGGCCGAGTGCTGGTCGAGCAGGTAGCGGCCGGTCAGCTTGAAGACCAGCCAGGAGCTCGGCATGAACAGCCGCCGGGCCCGGGAGAACAGCTCCGGCTCGGCGTCGGCGACCCAGGCGACCTTCGCCCCCGCCGCCTGGGTCGACAGCGTCGAGCCGCACCGGCGCAGGATCTCCTCCGCGCCGAAGCGTTCGGTGAGCCGGGCGATCTGCGGCGTGGAGCGGGTGTCCACGCCGTAGAGGATGGCCGGGCGCAGGGGCGTGCCGGCGGCGTCGGTGAGCAGCACGCACGGTCCCATCCCGCTGACCCCGACCGACACCACGTGGGCGTCTCCGGGCGCGAGCAGGTCACGGGCGAGGGCGACGAACTCGTCCCACCAGAGTTGGCCGTCCATCTCCACCCAGCCGGGTCGCGGCCGGTCCACCCGGTGCTCCCGCACGCGGGAGCGCAGCACGCGCCCGGTCAGGTCGACGAGGACGCCCTTGCTGCTGGACGTGCCGATGTCGACCCCGAACACCGCGGCCACCGTCATGCCAGGTCTCCCCCGATCTGCGGGTCCGGGTCGCGGCCGTCGGGCCGCGCCGGGCGGCGGTCAGGCGACGCCACCGAGCTTCGCGTACGTCTCGGCGGCGTTCTCCCTGGTGATCCGCATCGTGTCGAGCGTGGTGGTGCGCGGGACGTCCCTGTCGCAGTCGACGAGGATCCTGCGGGCCAGGTCGACGGCCTCCCGGCCGCCCGTGGCGTACTGGAAGGTGGCGGCGAGCCGGCCCTGCTCGACGGCTTTGATGCCGCCCGACGGCACCGGCAGCGCGTCGATGCCGGTGAACTTCACCCTCGTGTGCAGCCCGGCGGCCTTCGCGGCCAGGTACGCGCCCTCGGCCATCGGGTCGTTGTGGGCGTAGACGGCCGCCGCGTCCGGGTGCGCCTTGAGCAGCGCGTCGGCCACCGCCTGGCCCTTCTCCCGCAGCCAGTCCCCGGGCTGGGAGGCAACGACGTCGATCTTCGGGTTGGCGGCGATGCCCTCCCGGAAGCCCTTGGCGCGTTCGGCGGCCGGCGTGGAGCCGGGCAGTCCGGCGATCTCGATGACCTTGCCGCCGTCGGGCAGCAGCGTCCTGGCGTAGAACTCGCCGGCGGCCCTGCCGATCGCGACGTTGTCCCCGCCGATGAAGGCCGTGTACGCCTCGCCCTCCACCTTGCGGTCGAGCACGACGACTGGGACGCCCCGGTCGTACGCCTTGCGCACCACCGCGGTCAGCGGCTTGGCCTCGTTCGGCGAGATGATCAGCAGGTCGATCTTCTGGGTGAGGAAGTTCTCCACGTCGGCGACCTGCTTGCTGTTGTCCTGCGCCGCGTCGGAGACCACCACGGTGAACCCGGGGACGGACCTCGCCGCCGCCTGCACGTCGTTGTTCATGACCTGCCGGTAGGGCTCGGCGTTGTTGGCCTGCGACATGCCGATCAGGAAGTCCTTGCCGGCGCCGCACTTCGCGGCGGCGGCGTCGCCGTCGGACGGCTTCTGCACGCTGCACGCGGTGGAGGCGACGAACGCGCCGGTGCACAGCAGCGCGAGAAGGACGGTACGGGTGCGCATGATGACGCTCCTTGTTCGGTGGCGGTTCAGACGGTGCTGCGGCGTAGCTTCTGCAGCCCGGCGGCGGCCACGATCACCAGTCCCTTGATCAGTAGCTGCACGTTGGCGTCGATGTTGTTGAGCGCGAGGATGTTGTTGAGGATGCCGAGCAGCAGCGCGCCGGCGAGCGTGCCGCCCATCGAGCCGGTGCCCCCGGCCAGGCTGGTGCCGCCGATGACCACAGCGGCGATGGCGTCCAGTTCGTAGCCGGCGCCGTCGTTGGGGCTGCCCTGGTTGAGCTGTCCCGCGTGGATGATGCCGGCCACCGCGGCGAGCAGGCCCGCGACGGCGAAGACCGCGACCTTGACCCGCAGCACGGGCACGCCCGAGAGGCGGGCGGCCTTCTCGTTCCCGCCGATGGCGTAGACGTGGCGGGCGAACGCGGTCTTGCGCAGCACGACGATCGCGGCCACGCCGATGCCGATGAACAGCACCGCCGGGACGGGCACCACCCCGTTGACGGTGCCGTTGAGGATCTCGAACGCCGGGGGCGCCTCCTGCGGGCCGTCGCCGTAGGCGATCGGGACGCCGAGCCCGCCCGACCAGATCCGGGCGAGGCCGCGCGCGACCTGGAGTCCCGCGAGGGTGACGATGAACGACTGGATGCCGAGGCGGGCCGTCGCGTAGCCCTGCAGCGCGCCGAAGAGGGCGCCGATGAGCAGGACGACGGTGACGGCCGGCAGGATGCCGAGGCCGGAGTCGACCATCAGGGTCGCGGTGCCGACGGCGGAGAGGCCGAGGATGGCGCCGACGGAGAGGTCGATGCCGCCGAGCAGGACGACGAACGTCATGCCGACCGCGATGATCCCGATCTCGGACACCGCGCGGACGATGTTGCCGAGGTTCTCCGGGGACAGGAACAGGATCTCGCCGTCGCGGCGGGGTGAGACGGCGATGGCCAGCACGAACACCAGCAGCAGCGCGAAGAGGCTCTGCACGGCGAAGAGCCGCTCGACGAGGTCGCCCCGGCCGCCGGGTCGGCGCCACCGCCCGGCGCCGGCCGCCGTGCCGCCGCCGGCCGGCGCGAGCGGCGTGCCGGGCCCCTTGTCCGGTGCGCGCAGGTGGGTCATCGGTCGTCCCTTCCGGCGGTCGCGCCGCCCATGGCCGCGGTCAGGATGTCCTCGCCGGTGCACCCGTCGGCCGGGAGTTCCGCGACGGCCCGTCCGCGCCGCAGGACCACGATCCGGTCGCAGACGCCGGTCAGCTCGGGCAGCTCCGACGAGGCGAGCAGGATGCCCATCCCCTCGTCGGCGAGCCGGCGCAGCAGCCGGTAGATCTCCGCCTTGGCGCCGACGTCGACGCCGCGGGTCGGCTCGTCGAGCAGCAGCAGGCGGGGGCGGGTGAGCAGGTGCCGGGCGAAGACGACCTTCTGCTGGTTGCCGCCGGAGAGGGAGCCGACCGGCGCGGTGGCCGACGGCGTCCTGATCGCCAGAGCGGCGACCTGCTGGCGCACCGCGTCCCGCTCGCGTGCACCGCGGACGATTCCGGCGGTGCTGAGCCGGCGCAGGGCGGCCAGCACGATGCTCCGGCCGACGGGGTGCTCGAGGACCAGGGCGGAGCGGCGGCGGTCCTCGGGGACGAAGCCGACGCCGGCGCGCAGCGCGCGGCGGGGGCCGCGCGGGGCGTACGGGCGGCCGTCCAGCCGGACCAGACCGGTGCGGCGACCGGGCGGGCCGGCGCCGTACAGGGTCTCCAGCAGCTCGGTGCGGCCCGCCCCCATCAGGCCGGCCAGTCCGACGATCTCCCCGGCGCGGACGGTCAGGCTGACGCCGGCGGGTTCGCAGCGCCCGGGACGGGTGCCGCGGGGCCGGACGGCGAGGTCGTCGACCTCCAGCACCGCGGGCCCGGCGGGGCTCGCCGTGCCGGCACCGCCGGATCCCGCGCTGAACAGCGCCTCCGCCGGTCGGCCGACCATCAGCGTGATGACGCGCTGCCGGTCGGCGCGGTCCGGGCGCAGCGTGCCGGCCACCTCGCCGTTGCGCAGGACGGTGGCCCGGTCGGCGATGTGCTCGATCTCCTCGAGTCGGTGGGAGATGTAGACGACGGCCACGCCGCGCCCGCGCAGCGCGCGGATGGTGGCCATCAGCCGCCGCACCTCGGCGTCGGCGAGCGCGGCGGTCGGTTCGTCCATGATGAGGACGCGGGCGTCGAGGGAGAGCGCCTTGGCGATCTCGACGAGTTGCTGCTCGCCGACGCGCAGCGAGCCGACAGGCCGGCGCGGATCGAGGTCGGCACCGAGCGGGCCCAGCCAGTCGCGGGCGGCGCGGGTCATCGCCCGCCGGTCGAGCGTACGCAGCCGGGTGCGCGGTTCCCGGCCGAGCACGAGGTTCTCGGCCACGGACAGCGCCGGCACCAGGTCGAGTTCCTGGTGGATCGTGGCGATGCCGGCGGCCTGGGCGGCGGCCGGGTCGGCGAGGCGTACGGGCCGGCCGCCGATCGAGATCTCCCCGTCGTGGTCGGTGACGACGCCGGACAGGATGTTGATCAGGGTCGACTTTCCGGCCCCGTTCTCTCCCAGCAGGGCGTGGACCTCGCCGGCGCGCAGGGTGAGGTCGACGCCGCGCAGGGCGTGCACGCCGCCGAAGCGCTTGGTGATGCCGGACATGGCGACGACCACCTGATCGCTCACGCGGGCCTCCGGGGAAATCGGAAATCGATTTCTGGCGAAACATAGAGGAGCGTCGAAGTGTTGTCAAGACCGCCGGTGCGGGCCGGGCCACCCCCGACCCGCACCGGGGGCGGGCCGGTCACGGCACGGCGTTGACCGCCGCGTGGACGGTCTCGGCGAACGCGGTGTCCCGCCCCACCCCGCTGGCCGCCAAGCGCCACGTGCCGCCCGGGTACGACCCCGGCGGCCACGCGGTGCCCCCGTTGCGCCAGAGCGGCTGCCAGGCCGCCATCGCGTGGCCGGCGTCGTACCAGGTGTTGTCGCCGCGCCACGCCGAGGCCCAGCGGTGCGCGGCCACGAGGGACAGCTCAGTATCGAAGGTCATCGACCACGGCGGCATCCCCGGCACGTCCCCGGTCGGCCGGGCCGCCACGGCGGGATCGCCGACCGCCGGCAGGGCGCCGTCGACGTTGAACGCCACCTCCCACACCGGCGCGGTCGTCGGGCCGGTGACCGACCAGGTGACGTCGCTCTGCAGCGCCGGCCCGGTCCAGCGGGGCGCCACCGTCAGCAGCCAGTCGGCGGTGACCGGCTCGTCGCCCAGCCGGATGCCGACCAGGTTGATCCGGGAACCGTCGGCGGAGACGTCCACCCGGGCCGGCGGGCCCGCCCGGTCCGTGACGTCGAAGCGGCCGACCGCCAGGTAGGGGCCGGTCCCCCGGTGCGACGAGTCCAACGCCGGCCGGTACGCCCCCGCGCCGGCCGGGTCGACCGCCAGGGACGCGATCCGGGTGTGCGGCCAGGTGCGCACGTCGGCGCGCAGGTAGCCGGTGCTCACCTGGTAGCCACGGGCGACGACCCCGGTGGACCAGGTCAGCGGGGCCAGCCACAGCCCGCCCTGGCCCCAGCCGGCGTGGCTCAGGTACCAGTTCTCGCCGTCCACCACGACCTCCGCGGCGTGCGCGTCGAGCACGGTCACCTTCTCCGCCCCCTCGAAGCGCAGCGGGTCCCGGCTGCGGTAGACCGCGGTGCGCCGGTACGCCGCGCCGTAGTCGGTGCCGTCGCAGCAGACGAAGAGGTACCACCAGCCCCCCCGGCGCACCACGAACGGCGACTCCGTCTGCCCGGCCGCCCGCCCCGTGTGCGGCGACGCGTACGCGACGCCCCGGCCGCTCCAGGTCCGCAGGTCGGTGCTGGTGCGGTAGGCGACAACGTGGTTGCCGCCCTGCGGGTGGGAGGTCGCCGTGTAGTACATGACCCACCGGTCGCCGACCCGGGTCACCATCGGGTCGCGCCCCTCCCAGCCGTCGGTGAACAGCGGGTTGGCCGGGCTGCGGGTCCAGGTGAACAGGTCGGTCGAGGTGGCCAGGTGCATCCGGTAGTTCGCGTAGTCGCCGCTCCCGGCCGCGTAGAACATGTGGTAGACGCCGCCGTCGTAGACGACGTGCGGCGCCCAGATCCACTGTTCGCCCGCCGCCGGGTCGGCCGTCAACGCCGGTGGCCGCTTCGTCCACGGCCCGGTGGGCGTGGGCGCCGTGGCGTGCCCGAAGCTCTTCTCGTCCTGCGGCGCGCCCGGCTCCGCGTGGGCGATGGCGAAGGCGTGCCACAGCCCGGTCCGCTGGTCGCGCACGATCGTGTGGTCGTTGTAGTACCAGGCCACCGGCTCCCCCGCGCCCGGGTCGTAGACCCGGGTCAGCGGTCCGCGCGCCGGCGTCTCGGCCACCGTCTCGTACGGCGTGGTGGTGACCGCCGCCAGCGGGCCGACGCGGCGCAGGGTGATCGTGTCCAGGCCGGCGAAGAAGCCGGTCGAGGACGCGGACCGGCCGGTCACCGTCACCGTCAGCCGATGGCTGCCGGCGGTGAGCGAGGCCGATCCCAGCGGCACCGCCTCGACGCGGCGCACCGTGGGGGCGTAGCCGTCGAAGAGCTGACCGACGGCCACGCCGTCGACGGCGAAGCGCAGGGTGCCGTAGTCGGCGGCGCGGGTGAGCACGCCGCCGATGTCGTACTGCCCGGCCGGCACCGGCGGCAGCGACACGGTGACCGAGTCCCCCGCCCGGGCGGCACGCAGCCACAGCTGGCGGCCGGCCGACCAGGCGACCCCGCAGCAGTTGGACTGCGCCTCGACCGGGGCGGTGGACGAGGCCACCGTCAGCGACTCCGCCTCCGCCCGTACGACCTCCTCGGCGGCGGCCGGCGCGGCCGGGACGCCCACCAGCGCGGCGCCGAGCAGGAGCACCGCGAGCATCCGGGGCGCGCGCATCACGACACGCTCGGGCGGGGCAGGTCGGTGCCGGGGGCGAACTGGTCGTGCCACCGGACACCGGCGCCGAAGCCGCCGCCGGTCGACAGCGCCACGTACACGTCCGCTCTGGTGCCCCGGGTGTACGTCACCAGGTCCGCCCTTCCGTCGCCGTTGAAGTCGCCCACGCCGGGCAGCTCGTCGCCCACCGCGAACCAGTCGTGCCACCTGGCGGCCTGCGGGACGAACCGCGTGCCGTCGGAGAGCGCCACGAACACGTCGCCGGTGGTGCCCCGGGCGAACGTCACGACGTCGTCGCGCCCGTCGCCGTCGACGTCGCCCAGCGCCGGCAGCTGGTCGCCGGGCGCGACCGAGTCGTGCCACCTCCAGCCGTCCTCGACGAACCGGGTCCCGTCGGAGAGGGAGACGAACGCGTCGGCGGTGGCGCCCCGGGTGAAGGTCACGACGTCGTCGCGCCCGTCGCCGTCGACGTCGCCCACCGCCGGCAACTCGTCGCCGAGCGCGAAGTGGTCGTGCCACTTGACGCCGGGACCGAAGCCGCTGCCGGTCGACAGCGCCACGTACACGTCCCCGGCCGCGCCCCGGGTGAAGGTGATGATGTCCGCGCGCCCGTCGCCGTTCACGTCGCCGACCGCGGGGAGCTCCGTGCCGGTGGCGAAGAAGTCGTGCCACTTGGTCCCGGCGGCGTAGGTCGTACCGGTGGAGAGCCCCACGTAGACGTCGGCGCTGTCGCCGCGGGTGAAGGTGACGATGTCGGCCCGCCCGTCGCCGTCGACGTCGCCGGTGAGCGGGATCTCCTGGCCGACGGCGAAGAAGTCGTTCCAGGTCCGGCCGTCCGGCACGAACCTGGTGCCGTCCGACAGGGACGTGGTCACGTCGGCGGTGGCGCCCCGGGTGAACGCGACGGCGTCGTCGCGGCGGTCGCCGTTGGCGTCGCTGGTGTTGCGGGTGCGGGTGGTGGCCGACACCTCGGCCGAGGGCGCGGAGCTGTTGCCGGCGCCGTCGACCGCGACGACCCGGTAGTGGCGGGTCTGTCCGGCCGGCAGCGGGCCGTGCCGGAAGGTGGTCGTCCGGGTGGTGCCGACCAGGTTGGCCGGGGTGATCGCGACGCCGGGGTTGCGCGAGGCGTAGACCCGGTAGCTCGCGACGCCCACGTCGTCCGGCGACGCCGACCAGGACAGGCCGAGGGCGTGCACCCGCCCGCCGGCCAGGCCGAGCCCGGTGACCGCGCCCGGCGCGGTGACGTCGAGGAACGGGGCGACCATGCTGTCGGCCTCGTAGCGGGCCGCCGTCCACGCCGGGGCGCCGGCCGCCGGGGTCAGGGTGACCGTGACCGCCGACCGCCCCGCGGTCAGCGCGGCCGGGAGGACGAACTCGTCTGCCAGCCAGCGCTGCCGGTCGTTGCCCAGCGGTTGCGACCACACCCCGGCCGGCCTGCCGTCGACCGACACGGCGACCTGCTGGTGGCCGCCAACCTGGTCGCCGTGCCGGCGCAGCCGTACGCCCTGGTTGGCGGGGTCGACGGCGAGCCGGAAGCTGACGGCGCCTCCGGCGGCACGCACCTGGCCGGTAACGGTGACGTTGTCGTCGTCGCCCTCGTACGCGGTGGTGAGCGGGTACTGGGTCCCGGAGTCGGCGTACGCGTGCCCGACGCGGCTGGCCGCGTCGCCGGTGACCACTGTGTCGGTGCGGCGCAGCGCGACGGTCGGCTGGGTGTAGAGGAAGGCGGTCGAGGCGTACTCGGCCGGCATGTCGTTGGCGGGGCCGTGCTCGATGCCGAAGCGCAACGCCGTCGCGTAGGGCACCGCGTCGCCGATCATCAGCCGGTACATGGCGTCGCACTCGTCGGCGCAGCCACCGGAGCGGAACAGGTGGGCGGTGTTGCCGGTGAAGGCGCCGCTGTACTCGCCGCGGTTGAAGTACCACCCGGACTCGTAGAAGTCCTCGGTGCCGGTGCCGTAGATCTGCGGCGTGGGCGAGCCGTCGACGTGGACGCGCTCGTCGCCCTCCAGATAGTTGCGGGTGTTCCCGCCCGTGATGTGGCCGCGGGCGGTCTGGGACACGCCGACGAACCGTCCCCGGCCCGGCTGGTCGACGACGATCCAGTCGTTGCCTCCCACCGTTTCCGCCCGACGGGACTGGGTGGTGAAGTAGCCGGCGGGGCCGTCGGCGGCGAGGGCGCCGGCCCAGGAGGCGCCCGGCGCGGTGGTCACCTCCGCCTGGACGCCGTTGACGGGGGCGCCGGTGGTGTTGGCGACCGACACGGTGGCGGTGGCGCGGAACGGCATCGGCCACCAGGCGCTGTACCAGCCGCCGGGCGCGGAGTCCATGGCGAACATCAGGGAGCGCACGGAGCGCTCGCCCAGGCCGGCGCCGAAGAACTCGCCCACCGGGCTGTCGACCGTGCTCCGCCCGTCGAAGGCGATCCGCAGCCGCAGGCCGGACAGCGTCGACGCGGTGGCGGCGGCGTCGGGCAGCCGCAGCCGCAGCGCCGTGACCGCGCCGGGGCCGGTGAGCGTGGCGAGCGTCGACCGTCCGCCCGCCGGGACGTCGACCCGGGCGGTCGTGGTGGTCGCGCCGGGCTGGGTGGGTTTCGGGTCGCGCTGGCCGGCGGCGCGCAGCTTGTCGACCACGTCGGTGGCGGGGTCGGTGGGGTCGAACGTGGGCACCCCGGCCGCGTCGGCGAACGTGCGGTAGGTGACGTGGTGGAAGAGCGGATTGAACTGGGTGGTGATCCGCATGGACTCGCGGTACGGCATGGGGACCTTGACGGTGACCCCGCCGGAGGTCTGGTCGGCATTGGTGACCAGCGGCCAGACGAACGGGTGGCCGAGGCCGCCGTCGACGAGGCGCTGGAGGCCGGTGTCGACCACCGTGACGCCGTCGAGCTCGATGCGGATCCAGCCGGTGGCGCTGACGTTGCCGTCGTCGCGGGTGAACCAGATCGACTGCACCTCGCCGGGTCCGCGGTCCTCGGCGATGACGCAGCCGCCGGCCTGCCGCAGGCAGGAGTAGGTGCCGACGAAGCCGTCGTCGTTGGAGCCGTCCCGGGCGAAGCTGGAGAACTGCCGGGTGCGGCTGCCGGCGGCCAGCTCGGGCAGCCGGTCGAGCCGGCGGTAGACGTCCCAGCCGACCGGGCCCTTGTCGTCGGCCACGGCGAGCGCCCCGGCACCGCGCGGGGCCGGAGCGGGCTCGGCGGCGTGCGCCGCCGTCGGGGGGATCATGCTCGCCAGCGCCGCGGCCAGAGCCAGCCAGCGGCGTACGTGGGGCTTCATGGACGTCCCTCCAGGATGACCGTCGGAGCGGCGGGAAATCGATTGCTCGGCAGTCAACTGCGGACATCGCGAGATGTCAATACTTTACCGCCGCCGCTCAGTTGCCGAAGGAAGATTCCAGGACGCATTGACAGCCGTCTTGGTCCTGGCGATACTCCTCGGCAATCGATTTCCCATCGACGGGGAGGTGTCGACGCGGCGGCGCATCCGTCAGGCTCCCGGGCGGGAGCGCGCCTCCGTGGCGGAACCGCTCGCCGCCCCCCGCTGACACCCCTCAGAGGAGCATCGTGAGACGTACTCCCCTCGCCCTGCTGGTCGGCCTCTGCACCGCGCTGGCGCCGGTCGTGGCGACCGCGCCGGCCCAGGCCGACGCTCCTGTCGGCACGCTGGCCTGTTCCTCCATCCCCGCCAACCACGACCCCGCGATCAGCGTGATCGTCTACCGGGTCGCCCGCGCCCACGACGTCAACGACAAGGTCATGCTCTCCGCGTTCGAGGCCGGCTGGGTCGAGTCGCACATGAACAACCTGCCGTGCGGCGACAAGTCCTCGCTCGGGGTGTTCCAACAGCGGTGGGACTACGGCTGGGGGACGCCGGAGCAGATCATGGACCCGGTCTACGCCAGCACGCAGTACATCACCCGCGCGATCGTCTGCGACCGGAACAACCCCCGCTACACCGCCGGTCAGGTCGCCCAGTGCGTGCAGCGCTCCGGCTTCCCCGACCGCTACGACCAGGTGGCGGCCAAGGCGCGGACCCTGCTCGACGAGGCGGCGCGCACCCACGCCATCGCCGGTGGGTCCGCCACCGACGTCAGCGGGGACGGGCGCGACGACATCGTCAGCTTCACCCAGAACGCCCTCGCCGACGTCTACGTCGGCACCTCCACGGGCGCGGGCTTCGCCGGGACCTCGGTGAAGTGGAACGACTTCTTTTCCATTGGCGGCGAGACGGCCTCGACCGGTGACGTCGACGGCGACGGCCGCGACGACGTCGTCACCTTCGCGCACAGCAACACCGGCGATGTCTACGTGGCGCTGTCGAACGGGACCAGCTTCGGCGGCGGCCAGAAGTGGCACGACTGGTTCGCCCCCGGCGCGGAGATCGGTGCGGTCGGCGACGTCAACGGCGACGGCCGCGACGACATCGTCGCCTTCACCCACGACGCGGCCGGCGACGTCTACGTGGCGCTGTCCACGGGGTCGTCGTTCGCCGGGACGGCGGTGAAGTGGCACGAGTACTTCTCGATCGCCGGCGAGTACCCGGCGCTGGGCGACGTCGACGGCGACGGCCGCGACGACATCATCACCTTCACCCAGGGACCCGCCACCGCCGCCGACGTCATCGTCGCCCGGTCGACCGGGTCGTCCTTCGGCGCGCCGCAGAAGTGGCACGACCTGTTCGCCGTCGGCGCCGAGCTGCCGCGCGTCGGCGACATCAACGGCGACGGCCGCGACGACATCGTCACCTTCACCTGCAACACCAACGCCGACGTCTACGCCGCCACCTCCACCGGCACGTCGTTCGCCGGCACCACCGTCAAGTGGCACGACTTCTTCTGCCTCGCCGGCGAGTTCCCCTACCTCGCCGACGTCAACGGCGACGGCATGGACGACCTCGTCGTCTTCACCAAGGGCGCCACCAACGACGTCTACGTCGGACTCTCCACCGGCACCGTCTTCGGCGCCAGCGCCAGGTGGCACGACTACTTCGGCCTGAACGGCGAGACCACCCTGTGACCCGCGGACGGGAGACCACCATGAGACCCAGCAGACTCTCCTGGCGCGGGGGCGCCGTCGTCGTCCTCGCGGCGGCGCTGCTGAGCCCCGTCGCGCCGGCCACCGCCGCGCCGGCCGGGCCCACCGCCGCGCTGGACACGGCCTTCATCCGGGCGGCCGCCGAGTTCGACGTACCCAGGGACCTGCTGGTCGCCGTCGGCTACGGCGAGACCCGGCTCGACGGCCACGAGGGCCGGCCCAGCCAGGCCAACGGCTACGGCGTGATGCACCTGGTCAGCAACCCCCGGCAACGCACCCTGGAGCGGGCGGCCGAGTTGACTGGGCAACCGGTGGCCGCCCTCAGGTCGGTGACCTCGGCCAACGTCAGGGGCGGCGCGGCCCTCCTGCGGGACATCGCCGACGCCGAGCGGCTCACGGCCGCCGACCGGGACCGGCTCTCCGCCTGGTACCCGGTGGTCGCGCGGTACGCGCACGCCGCCGACGACGCGACGGCGCGCCTGTACGCCGACCACGTCTACGACCTCCTCCGGGCCGGCATCACCACGGCCTCCGTACGGGTCGCGCCCCGGCGGGTACAGCCGGAACTCGGCCGCTACGCCCGCGTCGCCCCGGCCGGCGCGGCGGCGCCGGCCGCCCTCGCCGCGGCGGTGCCGGAGTACGCGCCGGCCCGCTGGATCGCGGCGTACGGCGGCAACTACGCGGCGGGCCGGTCCTCGCGGATCACCACGGTGGTGGTGCACGTGACCCAGGGCTCGTACGCCGGCACGATCAGCTGGTTCCAGAACCCGTCGGCGGGGGTGAGCGCGCACTACGTCGTGAAGTCGAGCAACGGCGAGGTCACGCAGATGGTGCGCGAGGGCGACACCGCCTACCACGCGCGGTCGGCCAACCCGTACTCGGTGGGCATCGAACACGAGGGCTACGTCGACAACCCGAGCTGGTTCACCGAGTCCATGTACCGCTCGTCGGCCGCGCTGACCCGCTACCTCTGCGACAAGTACGGCCTGCCGAAGAACCGCACCGCGATCAAGGGCCACCACGAGATGCCGGGCAACGACCACACCGATCCCGGCCCCCACTGGAACTGGAACTACTACATCTCCCTGGTCGACGCCGGCCCCGGTGCCGGTGGCCGGTATCTGGCGGGTTCGCCCACGGACTTCACCGGCGACGGCCGCGACGACATCGTCGCGTTCACCCAGGGCTCCCTCAACGACGTGTACGTCTCCACCTCCACCGGATCATCATTCGCCGGCACCTCCGTCAAGTGGAACGACTTCTTCGGCCTCAACGGCGAAACCCTGCTCACCGGCGACTTCAACGGCGACAACCGCGACGACATCGTCGCCTTCACCCACGGCACCCTCGCCGACGTCTACGTCTCACTCTCCACCGGCACCGGCTTCACCACCTCCACCAAATGGCACGACTGGTTCGCCCCCCACGCCGAAGTCGCCGCCGTCGGCGACGTCAACGGCGACAACCGCGACGACATCATCACCTTCACCCACGACGCGGCCGCCGACGTCTACGTGGCACTGTCCACCGGCTCGTCATTCGCCGGAACGGCGGTGAAGTGGCACGACTACTTCTCCATCACCGGCGAACACCCCGCCCTCGGCGACGTCAACGGCGACAACCGCGACGACATCATCACCTTCACCCAAGGACCCGCCACCGCCGCCGACGTCATCGTCGCCCTCTCCACCGGCACCACCTTCGGCGCGCCACAGAAATGGCACGACCTCTTCGCCGTCGGCACCGAACAACCCCGCGTCGGCGACATCAACGGCGACGGCCGCGACGACATCGTCACCTTCACCTGCAACACCAACGCCGACGTCTACGCCGCCACCTCCACCGGCACGACCTTCGCCGGCACCACCGTCAAATGGCACGACTACTTCTGCCTCGCCGGCGAATTCCCCTACCTCGCCGACGCCAACGGCGACGGCAGAGACGACATCATCGTCTTCACCAAGAACACCACCAACGACGTCTACGTCGGACTCTCCACCGGCACCACCTTCAGCCCCAGCACCAAATGGCACGACTACTTCGGCCTCAACGGCGAAACCACCCTCTGAGCCCCGTCCCGCGTAGACAGAACGCTCCGCGCCGCGGTTCTCGTACGCCCGGCGCGGTCTGACCAGATGGAGGATCCATGGAGAACACCCCCGCCGTCCGCCGGCCCGTCAGCCGCCGACGTCTCCTGACCGGCGCTGCGGGAGTCGCCGCCGCCGGCGCGTTCGCCGGTGCCCTCACCGCGCCGCTGCCCGCCTCCGCCGCGCACGACGGCCACGGCCTGCGCATCGTGGACCGGAACGAGAACGGCGGCCGCCTGCAGTACTACCGGTTCGCCACGGACGCCATCGAGTGGGACCCGGCGGTCAACGTCCTGCTGCCCGACAGCTACCACACCAGCGGCAAGCGCTACCCGGTGCTGTACCTGCTGCACGGCGGAGGGGCCGACTTCCGGACCTTCCACATGCAGGACAACATCATCAACCTGACCGCCGGCAGGGAGATCATCGTCGTCATGCCGGACGCCTCCACCGGCTGGTACTCGAACCCGGTCAGCAGCAACACCGGTCCCCGCAACTGGGAGACCTTCCACATGGCGCAGCTGCTGCCGTGGATCGAGTCGAACTTCCGCACCTTCCCCGAGTACAACGGTCGCGCCGTCGCCGGCTTCTCCATGGGCGGCTTCGGCGCCCTCAAGTACACCGCGAAGTACTACGGCCACTTCTGCTCGGTCAGCTCCCATTCCGGCCCGGCCAGCCTGCGCCGGGACTTCGGCCTCGTCGTGCACTGGGCCAACACCACGTCGGCCGCCATGGACCTCGGCGGCGGCACCGTCTACGGCGCGCCGCTGTGGGACGAGGCGCGGGTCAACGCCGACAACCCGGTGCAGCGCATCGAGAGCTACCGCAACAAGCGCATCTTCCTGGCCGCCGGCACCTCACCCGACCCGATCAACTGGTTCGACTACGTCAACGAGACCCAGGTGCTGGCCGGTCAGCGCGAGTTCCGGGCGGCCCTGGGCCGGGCCGGCATCCCCCACGAGTGGCGGGAACTGCCCGGCGGCCACTACTTCCGGCACGAGATCTTCGTCCAGGATCTCAACGGGATGCTCGGACGCCTGCGCCGCGCCGGCTGATGCCCCGTCCAGTCCATGCGAGTCTTCCCTGACGGGAGTCACCCCATGTCACGGCATCCGAGGACCAGGGCGCGTCGCGTCCTGGCCGCCCTGCTCACCCTGGCGGTGGGCGTCCTGACCGGCGCGGCGGCGACGTCGTCCCCCGCGCTCGCCGCGCCGAACTTCAAGGCCCCGTTCCCGTGCGGACAGCGGTGGACCTACGACCACCACAGCGCCGAGGTCCGGCAGGCCCTGGACTTCGTGCGGGCCGACGGAGGCACCACCGCGGGCACGCCGCAGGTCGCCTCCGCCGCCGGCGTCGCCCGGCGGTACGCGCAGCCCAGCGGCGCCGGCAACTACATCGTCATCGAGCACGGCGGCGGTTGGACCACCTACTACTTCCACCTCAGCTCCTATTCCGTGCCCGACGGGGCGTACGTGCAGCAGGGCCAGCAGATCGGCACCACGGGCAGCACCGGCAACTCGTCGGGGCCGCACATCCACTACGAGCAGCTCTACAACGGCGTCGGACAGACGATCGTGATCAACGGGACGTCGCTGGCGCCGTATCCCGGTCGGTACCACGAGAAGTACCTGGTCAGCGACAACTGCGGTCCGTCGCCGTCGGGTGGCCGGTATCTGGCGGGTTCGCCCACGGACTTCACCGGCGACGGCCGCGACGACATCGTCGCGTTCACCCAGGGCTCCCTCAACGACGTGTA